>NZ_JACHKG010000048.1:0-31995 GCF_014203995.1 Paenibacillus sp. JGP012
TGGGTGGTACTTCCATTGTACAAGGAAACATATGACGGTCTCTATTTTTTTTACAAATTATTACTCCGAATTTTGGCAAGTACAGTATATAAGTTTAACTAAAATAATGATTTCAGGAATTCCTGTGCTTACACTAATTCCCCTGTAAATGCTTCTTTAAGCAATTGGAACGAACGGGTTCGTTGTTCAAAATCGGGAATAATCGTTGTAAACACAAAGCTGTTTACGCCATATTCCTCCGACAGCTCAAGCAGCCGCTTCCGCACAGTTTCCTTGGTGCCGCGTGTAATGTCCGCTTCGCGCTCAACCGCCGTATACGTTTCTCCCGCTTGCCTTGCGAATTCCGCTGCCTGCTCCAACGTCTGCACATTCACGGTTTTGCCACTCGCCAGCGTTGCACGCACCGTTTTGTGCTGTCCCGCCAGCGCATTAGCCTCTTCCTCCGTATCTGCTGCAATGACCGACAAGGCCAGAATAGCTTCGGGCTCTCCGCCTTGTTCAGCGTTAAACTGCGTGCGATACGTATCCAGCGCAGCGTGTGCCGTTTCGGGATCACTGTTGATAAACAGCGCGAACGCATACGGAAGTCCCTGCTTTGCTGCCAGTTCCGCACTGGAAACACTCGTTCCCAACATATAAATACGTGCCGGTTGTCCCGGTAACGGATGAGCTGTCAGTCCTGGCTGCGCATGGGTTTCACCTGCCGGAGCGTTCAGGAAGTTTTTCAGTTCTACCAGTTTGTCATCCAGCGTCTCCGGCTCTGCAATTCCCTTTTGCAACGCCTTTGTGGAACGCGGCAAGCCGCCTGGAGCACGCCCGACCCCTATTTCGACCCGCCCCGGAGCCAGTGTCGCAAGCACATTGAAGTTTTCCGCAACCTTATATGGGCTATAATGCTGGAGCATGACACCACCGGAGCCGATCCGGATTTTTTGAGTCTGTGCGAGCAGATACGAAACGAGCACTTCTGGGGACGATCCGGCAACACCCTCGGAGTCATGGTGCTCTGCTACCCAAAATCGGTCATATCCCAGTGATTCTGCAAGCTTCGCCACTTCTACGGTATTTTTCAACGCCTCCGCAGCCGACTGGCCCGGAAATACAATGCTTTGATCCAAAATCCCTAATGTAAATGACATTTTTCTTCCCCCTTAGGTATTCCTTTTGATGTTCATTATCCCGTTTTCTTATATGGAATACGCACTATCCGGTGTAATGCGTTTGAGAAACTGCTTCGTACGTTCTTCCTTCGGATAGCGGAACAGCTGCTTCGGCTCTCCTTCTTCCACAATGACCCCGCCATCCATAAATACAACGTGGTTCGCCACTTCCTGTGCAAAACCCATTTCGTGAGTCACGATGATCATCGTTATGCCTTCCTCCGCAATCTGGCGAATAACCGCCAGCACCTCGCCTACAAGTTCCGGGTCCAGCGCGGAGGTCGGTTCGTCAAACAGAATAACCTCTGGATTCATCGCCAGCGCCCGTGCAATACCGACGCGCTGTTGCTGTCCGCCTGAAAGCTGACTGGGGTATGAATCGAGCTTGTTTCCGAGACCTACCTTCTCAAGCAAAGCGACACTCCGCGTCCGCGCTTCCTCTTTAGCCACTTTACGAACAGCTACAAGTCCTTCCATCACATTTTGCAGGGCTGTTTTGTGGCGGAACAGATTATATTGCTGGAATACCATCGCTGATTTTTGGCGTAAGGCATGGATGTCTTTTTTGGTGTGCTTCCCGTAATCCAAGGTAAAATCACCGAGTGTGATCTGCCCGGAATCCGGTTTTTCCAAATAGTTAATGCAGCGCAGAAGCGTTGTTTTGCCTGATCCACTGGGCCCCAGAATCGCAACGACCTCTCCGCGCGCCACATTCAGATTAATTCCTGACAGCACCTTATTGTCTCCGAAGCTTTTGTGTATTTGCTTTAGTTCAATCATGACACGCCTCCCCGGTTATACGACCTGAACCGCTTCTCTGCCACTGCGGTCAGTCTTTCAATCATGATGGTCAGACCCCAGAAAATGAGAGCTGCCGCCACGTACGCCTCGAAAAATTTCCAGTTGGTTGATGCGACAACTTGCGCCTTGGCGTTAATCTCCACCACCGAGACCGCAAATGCCAGTGTAGATCCATGCAACATACCAATCAGCATGTTTGAAATGTTGGGTAGACTGGCTGCAAAAGCCTGCGGCAGTACAATTCTGCGTAGTGCCTTTGTCGCTGTCATGCCCAGAGAATAAGCGGCTTCAATCTGCCCGCGATCCACCGCGAGCAAGCCGGATCTGACGATCTCTGACGCATAAGCACCCGCAGTAATCGAGAATGACAGGTAAGCAAAGCCGATCAATGGAATGGACGATGAGTTGAACCCAAGTCCGAGTGATGAAGACACGCTGTCAATGATCATCGGCAGACCGAAATAGATCAGAAGCAGATGTGTGATCATGGGTGTACCGCGAATAAACGTAACATAGCCAGTCGCCAGCTGGCTTAGTATAGGAACCCGAAACTGGCGGAGAAGTGCTACCGCTGTGCCGATGATAAAACCGAGGACCACCGAGACCACCGTGATGGCCAGAGTAATCGGGATGACACCGAGAAGCTGCACCAAGGCGATCCATACAAAGGAAAGATCAAAGCTCATATCGGAGCAAACCCCCTCTTCTGCACTCTCCGCTCAAGCTCACCGAACACCCGCTCCAGCACAAAACTCAAAACAAAGTAAATGAGCGCCAGCGAGATATACGCTTCAATAAAATGACGAGAGATCGTTGCCAGTGTAGAGGATTTGCCCGTCATTTCCATGACACCAACACTGAAAGCAAGGGATGTATCCTTCAGACTGCCAATCACCATATTGGCGAATATAGGCAATGCCGTCACATAGGCCTGCGGCAATACAATCCGGAAGAACGCTTGTGGGCCAGACATGCCCATGGCATAAGCAGCTTCTACCTGACCCCGATCCACGGAAGCGACTGAAGCCCGAATCATCTCCACCATAAACGCTCCGCTATGGAGCGAGTAAGTCATAATGACAAAGTAGATTGCAGGTGCGCGGTTGGCATTAATACCGAACAAACCCAAAATCTCCGGCACACCGTAATAGAACAAAAACAGCTGAATCAAGATCGGTGTTCCGCGAAAAAAGGACACATACAGCTTAGACAGCTGTTTCAGCACCGGAATATTATACATCTGCGGCAGTGCCGCGATGGAACTGATGATTAGACCAAGCACCATTGCACTAACTACAATTAGAAGCGTAGTACTGATGGTGGGTAGGAGCTTTACAAAGTAGTCCATGACATAACTGAATTCAAATGGTGCACCCATCGCTGCGACCTGCCTTTCGTCTACGTGTTATTTGGTTTCAGATTGCGTAGCATCAAAGCCAAGCCACTGCTCACTCAGTTTCTTCAATGTGCCGTCTGCCTTGATTTCCTTCAGCGCTTCATCGATGCGGTCAGCAAGTTTCTGTTCTTCAGGATCATCCTTGCGGAACATAAACAGGGTATCCGATTCACTGAGTGGTGGACCCACCAGTTTCAGATCGCCGTTCGGATCAACGAGTGGAAGCGTAAAGTCCGCCGCTACAAATGCTGCAACCCGTCCAGCCTTGAGCTGTGCGATGGAATCGTTGGCCACACCGCTTGAATACACAATATCAAGTGCATTGTTGTGCTCCTTGTTGTAGTTTTCCAGCAAGATGGCCTGTGCACTGGTGGCTGTCGTTAACACTTTTTTGCCTTTCAGATCATCGATGGAATGAATCGTATTGTCATCTTTGAGAACAGCGATTTTGTTCTTCCAGTGGGAATACGCTTCTTTATTAAATAAATATTTCTCTTCGCGCTCAGGATTTTTCTCCATTTGATGCGCAACCATATCAATCTTGTTTGTTTCAAGACTGAGCAGCAAATTGGTGAACTCCATCGTTTTAAACTCGAACTCGTAATCATCCAGTCGTTTATCAATTTCTCTGACGAGTTCCACATCATATCCCGTCAGCTTGTTATTTTCGTCAATAAAAGCGACATTCGGAAATTGTGTGCCTGTTCCCACAATAATTTTGGTTGGTTCTTTTGCTCCATCAGCTCCCGATGCCGTCTTCGTGTCTCCCCCGGTGCTGCATCCTGTCAGCGCCAATACGATTGCAGTTGTAAGTGTTAGAACAGACCATTTTTTCATGTTTTTCTCCCCCGTTATGTGTGCCATTATTTTAAACCACTAATTCTTACATGTTAACTAGGAATTAATTGATCTAAAAATAGCATTCCAACAGGAACATCGTCAACGGGTTTACTTATAGAACAATTCTATATATAAATAAAATATTCGATGGGTGCGATTACACGTCACCTTAGCAGCACCGAGAATGCCCACTTGCAATAACACAGACAACTTCTACGCTAAGCCTGACCATTACCGTTATCTATCGTTTATCTAGGAGAAATCAAAACCATCCTCATTACGGATGGTTGATTCTGCAGCTGAAAGCTCACATATTGATGATGAAACGTCATTGCAGTCACCAGCGGAGCCGCTCATAGGTAGCCAAATCGCTTGGTTAACATGAAAGCAGCAAGCTTCATATCTGGTGCATCAACGAACTTGTTCAAAAAAGGAAGGTACGGATTCCCTGCTCCAGGGAATGCATACCTTCCGAACTGTTATCATCTTGTTTAATATATTAAAGGTTGACTTTGCTGACTGGAAAGAGGATTTCGACCGGCTCTTCATCTGCTTCTTCATCGATATAATAAATCTCGATCTGACTCGAACCGTATAATTTAGGCTCATATCCATTCTGCCTGATCCATTCATGAAGCTTATCGTGGCCTTCTCCAATGGTTTTATTTGTACACAACACTTTGACATATGTGGTTTCTGGCAGTACAAAAGCTAACATTCCTTCTGGAACATCCGCAAATTCTGTCACCTCAACACAGCCAAAATAGGTAGCTATAATGCCATTACACATAAAAGGGCTGAATAACACTTCGTAATCTTTGCCATACTTGATTTCCTTTCTACGATCCCAGAATGCACGTTGAACCTTAACCGCGAGCTCAGGGAATGCATCTGGAAAATTCCCCGTCTCACACAGACCTACGAGCTTAAACTCCCTGTTCACGACCTCAATGTCAAATGATCTTGAAAGCTCTTTACCCATCACCCTTCATCTCCTCAATCTCTTCGATTTATTTTCTTAAATGCCGAGTATTTCTGATCGGACTGCATGTATTGCAGTATTTTCTCGGCACATGCAGCTGAGGTGAGTTCTTCCGTGTTCACTTCCAGATCATACTCTTCATAGGCATAGACATAATCGAATTGAGAATGGGCAAGTCCAGCTTCGCGATTTCCCCTTCTCTGCTCTCTTCGGGTAAGTTCTTCTTTGGAGCAGTGCACACCTACAAACATAATTGGATAATCTGCAAGCACATCATAAAAATCATTGAAAAACTTGTCATTGGAGATGACCGTATCCACGATGACATTCAAGCCCATCTCCGAGAACAGTTTAATGGTTGCATAGTATAATGAGCCTATCGGGTTAATAAGAATATCTATCATTGCATTTGCATCTAATTCTCTTGTAGGCTGCATATCCGGGTATGTATTGTCGATAAACTGCTCATAATTCAGGAAAAATTGATCTACAGACAGATGATGTAATGGGACTTCTGCCTGCTTTTTCATCTCCTCCGCGATGCTTGATTTTCCCGAGCTTGACGTTCCGTTCAAGAATATAATAAGTCCTCGTTCCATATAAATCCCCCTTATAATTTGGTTTGTTCTCCCTACCAGAACATATTTTATAAAATAGTTTAACTGGATTTACTATTCTGCCTTTTTAACTGAAGAAAACATCTGTATAGGCCCATCCCAGTCTGCTTCTCTAATTTCCGTGTAGTTTCCATGGGTATACCGTTCAATCGTCTTTCTCCAAAATTTCTGAGCCGGCACATTAGTTTCCATCTCAGCTACTTGCCAGACTCCGTCAAACATATTAAAAAGTTTAAAAGCGACTGTTTGACCGCATTTTAATTTTCTATACTTCTTCATGACAAAGAATTCAGCCATCTGATAGATTTTTTCATTCTGTTCATTTTCTCCAATGCAACGTACAAGTGCAAAACCCGCAAGCTTCTCTTCTACTTTAATGAAAAAAGCAAATCTCTCTGCCTCTGTGAAATAATGGTCTACATATTTGTATTCGTAGAGTCCGTTTGGATTGATATCATCTTCTGGATCAAACTCACTGAAATCATATTTGTATAGTTCAAGGAGGTTTCTCAAAATAGTTTTTTGTTCGTATTTAACAGGTTCAATTGAAATCATCGCTCTTCTCCTTTGATCATTCATTTAAGCCAGCAATATCGGGCGAATCGGTGAGCCAGATCCATTTTTGATTTTCAAAGGAAGTGCCATGAATATGCCTGTTGCCGGGGCCTGATTCATTCTGCTGAACCCTTCCATAATCAAAATCTTGTTTGGTAAAAAATATTCGGAATGTCCTGGAGCGCTCAGAATTTCCCCATTCACCATACAAATATCTACCCCCGGAGTATCTGCTCCAATGGCTTTAATTCCCGATTCGTAAAAGTACTGGCACACCTCGCTGGTTAGACCTGGTTCATTTTTCCCCCACCAGTCTCTTTCCTTGCCACTCGCATCCGGTTTATAGTATTGATCCCAGCCAAAGTCAATCAGCACAATATCCCCGGCCTGAACAGAAACGTTATCTCGCTTCTCTACTTCTCGGATTAGATCCATTCCAACAGGTTTGCCTGCTTCCAGAGTATAGTTTCCCAGGTCATACTTCTTGTAAGGACCAATTAGACAATCTACCGGAAGCTGATCAATCGTTGCCTGCTCTCCGTGACAATGAACCGGGGCATCCACGTGTGAGCCCGTGTGCTCCGATATGATTAACGTCTGTGCATAATACCCGTGATGGCAAAAGTTACGATGATTCTCCACAATACCGAGGGACGGATGATGATGGAATCCTGGCATATTCGTTTCAAACACGGGGGAAATATCGTATACATTCAGTTGATTAAAACAATTCATAAATTGACGGACAAGCTCCGAAGATTGCAAAAGATACGCCTCCATATTCAATGTTATCTATATTTTACCAGCAAACACATGAAAGAACAAGTGTTCTCTTTTTTATGTCGTATTATTTTCCCAAAGTCTTGTCACTTTCTCTAACTTCATCTCCTCAAAATGCAGTTGGTAGATATCCGGCTTCCGGGTCTGATGCATAAAGTCTAACCCATAACTTGAGTCAAAAGAATTCATCATTAACGTCATCACATGTCCGTGTGTGCCGATCGCTATTTTTTTCCCCCTATAGTCAACTAAAATCTGCTTCAATACACTCACAGCCCTTCTCTGGCACACCCGATTCGACTCGCCTCCCGGTAAAGCGTAATCAGGGTCATCAAACATCTTCTTCTCCGCAGGACCGAAATCCTTATCAGCAATAAGCTCATCTGAAAAATGTCTTTCCCGCAAATCCTCTACAATCTGGATATCCATTGCTAACGCCTTCGCCAGCCCCTCCAAGGTTAGAATCGCTCGCGCATAAGGACTTGAGATAATTGTATGTATGCCTTCATTTTTCAAAATTTCTGTTACTTTGGCTGCATTCATCTGTCCTGCCGAGGTAAGTCCCCTTGTTCTTTCAGTTCCTTCATCATAGGGTGACTCTGCATGCCTAACCATGTAAACGATGGTTTCCATAAGACCCTCCTCAAGTGCTTGGATCATACAATAATTAATTTACAATCATTTTCAAATATATGTATAGTAAAAATAAACCATTTTTCTTACAAAGAAGTCACTCTAAGTGAAAGGATTAAACCATGTCTCTTTTCAAAAAGAAAGGTTTACTATGCTCAGTACTCGTTGTACTCGTTATCTCCATAGGTACAAGCGTTATCACATATATATATGGCCGAGCCAAGCCAGACGCTCCAATGAATAAAGTCGTACATCTTTCAGCCAACGCTTTAACCTTTCATGAAGTAGATAAACTCGATGCCTTTGCGGAATTGATCGTTATTGGATATGCCACAGAAGATTTCAGGGCTCGGGAGCATGTCATTACAGCATTCGACGATGGGACGATGCAATCCTTTCATACGAATACACCTATTCGAATTGAGACGATATTGAAGAAACCGGAGGATTTTCCGGCAGGTCAGCAGGACCTGACCATCATTGAACCCGTAAGCCTGGATGGGGACGTCAAGTATACAGCCGATGGCTATATTGAAATGCAGGAGGGGGATTCAAGTGTACTTTTTTTGATGCGAAATACTTATGGCGACTACGGGTTAATCAATGGCAACTTGGGGAAATTCAGCCTGGAAGGCATCACTCAGAGCAGCGTGCCTGAAGCCGCCACAGCACAACAATCATCAGAATACGCAGCCTTTCGCGACTCTGTTATGAAGAAGTACAATTTAGGCGAAGATTCTTAATCTAAGCTCCATTGTCATAAAGATACGTTTGATTAGGTCAGCCCCGAAATAGGGGCTTTTTTCTCATCTCTATATTTCAAACTATGCTCTACAACCGTTTATCCCGATCATACACAGCCAGTTTCTGTTCAATGTACGACCACGCGCTACTCAAATCTCGGTGCACCCAGTCAATGTCATCAATGGTCTGATCACTGTATACACCTAAAATCAATGTCCTTATCGCTTCTTCCGAGCGTTCTCCGACAATAAGTGCTGTTGGAAAAGGAATGTCCCCGTACTTCGCGTGACCAATATCAAAGACATTTTCCATCCGATCTCCCCACTCATACGCAAGTTCACTCAAATCAAGAATCAAACCCGCGGGTTCCCAGGCCTCCACCACCGCTTCTCCAATCGCACACATATAGATAGCATCTGAATTCCCCGCTGAACCAAAACCGTACTCCCCCGAGAACTTTAAGATCATGATGCTGCAGTAATGAACGGCTTGGGAATCCCCCATATGCACTTCGTATTTCATATCACTAAGCTCTTCCAGCTTCAGCTGCTTGGTTACAATGTCCATTATTTCACCTCATCTCAGAGCAAATTCATCGTAAAAAGGCATCCACATTCCAGATCGAAATAAGATGACCTTTCCATTTTTTTCTATTTTACTGCTTCAAATCGTTGCTGTAGCTCCTTCACAAATACACGAATCGGTTCTTGGTAGTCAATAGGCTTGTAAATGGAGCGATTATTCGCTTTATGCCGCACATCTTTATCTCGAAACCCGTTGTCCTCTGGTTCAATAGCTTTCATGATAAACATCAAGTCCGTCATTGTACTTACAATACTTCGGCTATCTGTTTTGCTGATCACACGCTCAGTACATTGATCCAGATAATACTGTGCCCACTCTTGAGGGATATCCTCAACGACCATATATGCTTCCAGATTTTCTTTGAAAATGGATAACAGTTTATTCGCAGAATTTGTTCTAATCCCACTGACCGTTAAGCTCAGGATCGATAAGTCATTCACAAATACATAGTGTTTTTTACCATATAGAGTAAAGAAATTAACATGCCAGCTGAAGAATGGATCGCTCTCTGCGACAGCCTCCGGTTTGACGTGAAGATCTTTTAACGTGAGCTGGGTAGGTTTGAAAATAATCATTCGTAAGTAATTCCTTTCTGTTCACACCAATCTATAGCAATCTCTTGATGGCACTCTCTGCGGAATTGATACCATTTTTCAAGAAGGCCCAGATTCGCTGCTTTATTTCTGAATCTACCGAACGCGCCCTTGCCCTGAATCGCTTCTTGCAGAATGGAGACCTGTTCATCGTCGTTTAATGAAAAAATGAATTTTTCCATAATTCTATAAGAATTAATATCTAACTCCCTTGGAAGTGCCTCATAATCCTCCTCATGTTTGAGAAACTCCAGTTCTTCCTCCATTTCCTCCAGCTGCCAATCCGGTAATTCATTCATTTCGTGTTTATCCATATCTTCTAATCGCAAGGTCTTCGTCTGACAGAGAAATAATCTCACCTGTTTTCAAGTTAACGTACGATCCTCTTGTTTCGGACCGCATATCCATGTGATCAATGATATCCTTCAATTTCGCCTTCATTAATCTCATCCTCCAGAATCAGATTGATTGTTCTGCTCTTCAATAAAGCATAAACACTCCATTATGGCCGTTGTTCACAATCTCAAGCTGCGCTTCAAAATTTTCACTTGGTTCAATATCATCAACAAAATGCCATTTATTCTTACTATCCTGCCAGTATACTTTCCAGACATTTTCAGCTAATCTAAACTGTGCAATCGGCAGCTGCACCCATTGATCACTCCGAAAGGCTTGTCTTTCCTGAAACAGTGTTACATTATTGCCCCGAATTTTATAACCCACTTTAATCTGACTTTTGATATGCTCAGGTAAAGCATTTTCGGTATAATTGTTCATTATTTTCTGAATCCGCTTTTTCGTGAAATCATCCATGCAACACTTCTCCCGCTCTATTGAATATATTCAGCACATGTATGCTCTTAATCCTTAGCTTAATTATACATGTTATACCCATCAGACTTCACGTAAAATTGTTCCTCAATAAGCTCTTATACTGCACAATTGAGTCGTGATTACTTCACACTCATAATTTCTGCAATTTGCATCAGTTTTTTTGACGACATCTGCTGACCGATATGTTCATATTGCAATGCTTTTTCGTCGCTTTCCTCGTCAATAGAGCAGGCTCATTTCCTGTCGATTGGATCAAGATATCGCTGTATGGTGGTAATTTTGTTCTAAAGAAACATAAATTCGTTTTGACATGAGAAAAAACCCCCACCATGAGTAAAAGTAAAAGTTTTGTTTTTCTACTGTCTACGATAATGGGAGCGTATTGGTTTGCGGCAGGGCCGTTCTTTTGTTTTTCGTAGGCTAGCTTCTAATGGCTATTCTTTCCAAACACTCATAGGGTTCCATGGCTTGATTTGATTACCATATTTTCTGTTCAAAAAAACTTTCATTTCTTCCAGCTTAGCAGGCACCTCGTTCCAAATTGGAAGGGGTGGTAACCCTCGTTTACTTTTTAATAGGATGTCCACTGTAACATACAAGCGTTCTGGCTGAATCCAATGAAGGAAGTGGGAAATATCAATTTGCTTGGTCAGGGACAAGGAATCAATTTCGTCATTGTAATGTTTGTTGAACTCGCTGATCAGGTTCAGGAGGTAGTCTCTCTGCTCCTTCACGAAGTCCAGGCCACAGATGGCACCATGTCCTGGAACAACGATTTCGGGTTTAATTTCATCAATAATGCGATCAAGCACTTTAACCCAATTGAGGGTTCCCTCTTCGCTGTAGGCCGTACAACCGTTAAATACGACATCGCCGGCAAACAGTACTTTTTCTTTGGGCATCCACAGCAGCAAGTCACTGTCAGAGTGGGCCGGAGCTACGTTGTAAATCATTACTTCCGTATCTCCAAGACGGATATTGATATCATCCTTTATCTCAATATTCGGGAGCACCCATTCCACGCCTTCCAGGTCGAATCCTTCAAATTCCGCAGCAAAAAAACGCTCTCCCGGAGTCGAATCCGGAGAATCCTTCCCTCTTCTGATGACGCTGTCCATCCAAGCGATATTTTCGGTGCGACGCTCTCTGGCCGCTTCCTTATGCATAATAATGCAAGCATCTTCAAACACTTTGTTCCCCCAAGCATGGTCGCTGTTATAGTGTGAGTTCACCACATATGTGGGAGAGCCGCCATTACTTGCTTCCTTAAAAGCCTCCCGCAATTCCCGCGCATGGAACAAATCGAAGAATGTATCATACACCAGCCCTTCTCCCTTGTTGATGAACCCGGCATTGGCCCAACTGATCCCGCGATACGGCGAAATACCGGCAAAGACGCCATCTGCGACTTCAAAAAATTTAACACGAGGTTTTTGAATAATACGTCCATACTTCATAAAAATTCTCCTTTGCGTATCTGTTTTTTATGGATAAGTCATACTGAACATGTCTTTATTATAGAGAATAGAAACCAAAATGCAAGCATGCACTTGCATGCATTCATTCCATGCTATATGATAATAACAGAACAACCTCACACTACATGGATGGAGGCACAGCAACATGAAGCTTGTAACCTTTCAAACCAATATATCCCAGGAACCTTTGTTTGGGCTTGTAATTAACGAGAAATTTATCGTGTCTTTTGCCGTAATCATGAAAAAGCAGGGAACATTCATTGACAGTCTTGAAAGTATGAACAGCTATCTCCACTGTTTGCCAGCAAGTTATGATGCCGCTAAGGAATTGATGCGATATGCTGTCGAACAGTCATATCAATTCAATGAAAATGAAATCTGCCCGATTACTGCGGTAAAACTGCTGTCGCCTGTTCCGAATCCGGCCGCACTTATCGATTTCGGGCTGACGCCAAGACATCTGAGAAATGCTGGTGTAAATCTGCTGCAAAGAGAGTATACAGGGCCGGAAATTGAAGAGCTTAAACAAAAAATTGCTGAAAAATTCCAGCAAGATTCGGATAAAGCAACTTTCAGTTATTACAAGTGTAATCATAATGCATTAATTGGCGATGGGGATACGATCCATTGGCCTTCGTACTCATCCTACCTGGATATCGAGCCAGAACTGGCCTTTGTTACAGGGAAGGGGAACTGTATTGCAGGTTATGTTATTTTTAACGACAGTACTGTCCGCGATATGCAGTGGCCGGATTTCCAAGCGCTGACCGGACCGACGCGCTGCAAAGATTTTGATCGTAGCAAAGGAATAGGACCATTTCTGGTTACACCGGATGAAATCGACAACCCACTGGTACTGGATGTGGATGTACGCATTGGGGAGAGACTACATTGGAAGGGAAGCACATCCGAATATTCTGCACACCCTGCAAAAGTGATGGAGGAGGTACTCAACGTTTTCACGCCGCTTCCGGGCACGATTATAGGAATGGGGACGATACCGGATTGCTGCGCAATCGAGACTGAACAATGGCTGCTTCCCTCTGACCGAATCCAGATTACATTCGATAAATTAGGCACGCTCACGCAATTGGTGCCCGATCATGTCAAGATTACGGGACCAAGCCGCTGGGGAAAAAGAAGCGATTTGCCCTAAATAAATGTTTATGATTATGAAAATGAACCCCGACCCTGCTTCATATGCAAAACTTGTAGTAGAATAGGTTTAACATGTTCAAAAGGAGAAATACAATGCAGACTTCAGACAGAATCATTGAAGCCGCAACACGGCTCATCAAAAAGAAGGGCTATCGGGGAGTAAGCACCAAAGCCATTGCAACAGAAGCTAAAGTTAATGAATCTACCATTTTCCGGCAATTCGGAAGCAAGCAAGGCATACTGGAGGCCATTATTAAAAGACATTCGGATATCCCGCAATTTGAGAAGCTGTTAAAAGAGGACGCGACCGATCATCCAGAAGTCGATCTGCTGAATGTAAGCCAGCAGTACCGTTTGTTTTTCCATAAACATGCGGACATTATTTTGATTGGTATCCGCGACACAGGAATGCTTCCCGAATTGGACAGAGTGCTGGCCGATCCTCCGGTAAAGCTGCACTCCTTGCTGGCTGAGTATTTTGAACGCCTGCAGAAGAAAAAAATTATAGCCAAACAGGATGCGCGTCTTACCGCCATGTCTTTCCTCTCGATGTGCTACGGATTTCAGATGAGCGAACTGATTCACCGGCAATACCAGTCCCAACTCGTCACCGAGGAAGAGTTCTACAAGCACAGTGTCTCATTGTTTGTAAAAGGAATTTTGTTTCAGTCATAAGCTTTGTTGATTTATTTGAATATGCCGAGGACTGCTTGCGCAGCTTTAACTCTAGAACAATGGAGAGAAGATGCTCGAAAGCACGTTATAATGCAACAGGTACATTAATAATTTTGGAGACTCACCTTGGGAAATGTAATCGAGAATACACAAAAGCAGCTCGCTCCTCATCCGAGGACGGACTGCTTGATGGCTTTAACGATTTTGGGCTTTTTGTGGATTATCGTAGAACTGGGTATGATATCATCAATGCTCCTCTTGAAGCTCTCCATACTTGCTAAAGTTGGCAATCCACCCATTCTCGGAGAATAATTCCCCTTGCAACCCATCACTTGATTGTATAATATCTACACCTTGTACTTTAATTTCAATATCATTCTCAAAATCAGCTTGTTCCTGGAGTTTAAATAGAAAATCATGAATCCCCCTGTCCAGGCTTCTAATCAGTGTTGACCTAACCAAATTTATTTGCTCCTCATTCAATTCCTCTAGTCCAGCTTGCAGCTTCTCCAAGCTTGGTGATTTCCAATGTCCTTCAACTAACCGTTCGAAAAAATCAATACTTCGATCCCTCAAATCACTCATGACGACTTGTCCGAATGTATCAAGTGCTTGTTTTTCTTTCATCACTGTTCTCCCCTCTTCTATTCATCTTTGATCGATTCTATCTCTCCTCTAGCAATAACCTTGTTCGTTCTTAGAGAGAATGTGTTTCCCGGTGTTAACAAATGGGTCGGCACTTCTGTTGAGTTATGAAATAAATAATGCAGATCGGCTCTGACTTTCCTGTTCTCATCAGGCTGACGATGTAACTTCACGACTGCACTCCAAAGCCCAAACTGTAAATCCTGATCCACATCAAACACAATAGGTGCAGAGAAATCCTCCTTGATTACAGCCTTCTGCCCACCCTCTGCCTCACTTAAAAAATACAAACTCACTACTGCTGTTTTCTTGATCTTACTATCAATTGAAGCTTTCTTTTCTATTATCATATCGCTCTTTTCTTTCATCGTTTCTGCAATTTGTATTAAAGCGGCTTCGGACATCTGCTCGCCTATAAGTTCATACTGCAGCGCCTTACCGCTGCTTCCTGCTTCAATCCAGATCAAGCGATCTGCTCCATGATTCGAAAAGTAAAATGCTTCCGCCCCCCGCACAAGAAGGTTTTTCACCTGAGACAGCTCATGTTCCGACAGTTGAATCCGACTCTTGGTTGTGCCGAAAATATGGAGTGTGCATGTACCCTCTCCTTTATAGGTTAATCGCACACCCGCAAGTGTGTTATTTGGTTTCAGGTCCCGCACCACCACCTTCTGACCTGTCCTTCTGCTTTCCTCTGCCATGGCTTCAATCTCATCCGTGGTCAGATTATCGAACCCATAATAAACCTGAATGTGATCGGCCTCAGCATGGCTTGGAAACTTAGGCTGCCACCCCGTCATTGATTCCTTCAATTCATTTAAACTGTACTGCCATTCAACAGCCGCATAATTCGTTTGCTGTGTAAACTGGTTTGCCTCGGTATCCGCAATGTAAATGGCCTTCCCGTCACCAGGTCTTAACGTACGTATGATCTGGTCCACAACATGATCACTCTCCAGCGATTGCATCTGAATTTTACCAAGAAAATCACCATTTTGACTTTTAATGTCCATCCGTGGTCACTCCTCTGTTTTAATTCAAACTAAATGATTTATCTCGTTTCAAGCATCATCTTGATTTACTGTATCTCTTTATGTATATCAGGATTGAAGGCACTTATAAAATGTTTCATTAAAGGATACCTGATCCTCCGCATAGTTATGGGTATATTTGTTTAACATTCGCACCGCTACAGCATTCAGTTCAGGTACAATTACACAATGGCATCCGGCAGCCCCGGTAGCGTAATATCCATTCTTTTGATAATACCAGCCAAAAATCCGGTTTCGATCTGCTGTATCCTCTCTTAGCTGCTCTACAAGTTGGAAGACCTCAAGGGGGATGATCCGTTTGTTGTTCATCAAGCCCTGATGTAAATGAAGATTGCCCCAATATGCCAGATCTCTTGCGCTTGCGTACAAGTTCCGCTCATGGCCTTCATCTGATTCAATTCGGATAGAAGCATAGCCGTCTGCAGCTTGAAAATCACAAACCAATCTTGAATGAGGTGCTGAAACCCATTGCGTATTGGATAACTCCAACGGTTTAAACACACTCTCGGTTATAAGCTTTGCAATGGTGCTACCTGTCATTTCTTTTATTAACCTAGAAGCAACTTCTTCTCGTTCCATTCGATCTGCACCAAAATATTTAACACTTGTTTTCGCAGCTAAATCCCTGATCGTTATGCCGTTCAAATCACTTTCCGTCATATCGGTGATAATATCTGCAACCTTCGTATCTATAGACACTTTGCTCTCTATAACGGCAATGGCCATGGCAAGCCCGACATAGGTCTTTCTTAAGGAGTATAGATTAAACATGGAATCCGCGTTAACTTGAAGAGCACCACTTTTAAAATGATGTTTTCCCGAGTACCACTCCGTGGTGATTTGATTGTCTTGAATGACAATAACAGAAGCCGCCGAAGCATCATAGTTCTTCACAGCTTCCTGAGTATGTGAGATGAGCGGCTTGAACGTATTTTTTAATAGTACAGAGTTGTCCATGACTTGATCCTCCTCAGAAACCTATTTCTCATCTTCTTTCAAATCCCGCTATGATCCTTACTTAAAATAGCATACACGACTGCATCAACAAATTTTCCTTTCTCATAAAAGCAATCTCTGAGCGTTCCTTCTTCCGTGAATCCTGTCTTCTCAAGAAGTTTCCTGGATGCAATATGATTGGGATCAACAAAAGCTTCAATGCGGTGTAATCCCAGTTCTTCAAACCCATATTGCACGACCCTTTCGATAACTCCAGTCATTATTCCTTTTCTCCAGTGTTCAGGAGCAAGTTCATAACCGATCTCGGCCTTGAAATGTTCTTTTGACCAATGATGAAAGCCACATGTACCAATTACCTTATCTTCAGCAGGATATGTAATTCCCCATCTCATTCCCTCCAGCTTGATAAATCTATCGTTCCAATGGCGGATCAATTCTTCCGCTTGCTTCAATTCAATAAAACTTTCCAGGTCGTAGAATTCCGTCACTTCATTTTTTGAAAAATAATCAAACAACTCGGCCGCATCCTCAAGTCGTAATTGTCGAAGTGTAACTCTTTCTGCCGCAAGATTTGGAAGCGTGTTCAAAATTCCCCCTCCTTTTAGCTCTTTTTAAATAGCCAGTTCCCTAGTGATCTGTCTCAGGTTTTCTATCTTTCATTTTATCCATATGAATTTCACGCAGTAATAAAAATAATGGCAATCCAAGTGAAACACCCACAGTTAATGTTCCAAGGATCGCTAACCACTTATATTTTATGCCAATTCGCTTTCCTTCATATAGAATAAATCCGATTAAAACAACGGCCGAAACAAGTACATCCAACTAGGCAAAAGCACTAATTCGATTCTGGCTTGCTTCATTCCATAACAACGTTAGGTTAAACCCGTTCTCGCCAATCCAAGGAATAAACTCCATGTAAGGTAATGCTACTCCTAAAATGGATAACACTCCATAAAAATATTTCAAACCTCTCACCTCGAAAATTTTAGTTATAAACCATTTCAATATCTTGAACGATCATTTATCAGGTATTGATTACATTCGTTGTTGTTCTTCCATCCATTCTTCGAGTGTCTCTTTTATAAGAAATCGATCTTTAGAACAAACACTTCTAATCTCATTCCAGTTCCCATCAACAAGCTGCAAACAATATTGACCATTAATATCTGAATCGGGGTACCATCCAAGATCCAATAGCATAACCTCTTCTCCTTCAGGGATGTACCACTTCCCCTTCTTGATTTTTAATTTCGTGATCTGTAATAAGTCTTCTGTGAAGAATCCCCAATTTTCAATAAAGTAGTCACTATCCATACTAAGAACAGGTTCTACATCATAGAACTTGTTATACGTTATAGCGTAGCCTGCTGGAATCTTAAGTGGTATTAGGTTCAATTCTAGTTCCACCTGTACCTTTCCTCCTCCAATCTGGATGTGTGGAAATTTGCTCGGTTACACCTCCTTCAGAAATTATTTCCCTAGTCATGCAGCGCTTATTGGTCTATTCTTTGAAGAGCTTTCAAGTCTCTATCCAAAATCTATTTAATACGTTTCCATCCTCTTCTATAAAATCTTTATCCCTTAATCCACCATTCTTAACGATGGTCTTTTTAGATGCTTCATTAATTTCATCACATACTACAAGCACCTTCGATATTGCAAGCTTTTTACATTCCAGTAATGCCAATTTTAAAAGCTCTGCAGCGTATCCTTTCCGTCTTTCCGACGGCCTGATCCCATAGCCAATATGTCCGCCACTGTGAAATAGTTTATCTGTCAATTCTTGTCTAATATTTACAGCCCCTACAACAATATCATTGGCTACTAGCCAATAAGTTGAATTGGCAACAAAGCCATTGGTATTCTTTCCTTGTTTGTTATGGTTAAGCCAGGTAATCATGTCTTCGAAGTTTTCGGGATCTTTCTGAATCACCCATGGAACCATACCTTCTCCACTTTGTTTCCATTCCTCATAAAAACTCAAATAGGCGTCTTTCAGTTCAATACTCGGATTAGTTAAAACCAACTGATCTTTCAACAGCATTCCCTCCTGGAAATTCATCTGGCAGACCAAGGCTCGTCAGAAGCCGCTTTATACCATCTCTTCTAATTCTTTAGGTAATACAAATATCCCATTTTCATTCGGCTCGAAATCAACAGTCTTTATTACAGAATCCAGATTCAACTCCCCATATATATGGGGATACTCTCTCCCTTCATTGTACAAATCTTCCCATCTGATTTCAGACTTGACTTTTGATTCGTCTATACATAGTATGATTAGTCCTTGCACTCCTCTGAAATTATAATTGGCAACAGATGCAATCTTCTCAATAGGAGAACAATGAATGAATCCTTCCTTCTCTAGCGACCCACTATACATACCATTCACTAATGCTGACTCCCAATCAGTTCTCGGAAGTGCATGTACGATAATCATGATAACTCCTCCCAATAAATAAGGGTATGTACTCACTACAAATGAAACCGTTAATTATCCCTAGTGGACCTTCTTTGTGAAACAATAAGACAATTTATCATAACCTTTGGACTCATAAAAATGATGTGCCTCTGTTCGTTGAAAGCCAGTATTTAATATGAGATAAGAAAGCCCCTTGTCTAAAGCATAATCTTCGGCATGTTTTAGAAGTTTAGATCCTATGCCCTTTTTCTGAAACTTTCCTCGTACAGCAAGACCATTAATTTTCAAGTATCCAACTTCGTATTCCAATGCCATTGTTTGTACCACCGAAATACAACCTGCAACATTATTTTCAAACAAAGCTACGAATATTTTGTAGTTTCCATCCTTCTTCATTCTCGTAATCCGTTCAGAAATATTATCAAGATTAACATTAGGACTTCCCAAATCATTATTCCATATCGTAACTATTTCTGAATAATCACTTTCTCTTACTTCGCGAATTTTAATATCCATTTGTAACCTCCAATTTTCTTTTAATATCAAATAAATTGGACACTGCCCAAGAGTAATGGGGATGGTTTTCCCCCGAGATATTTTCATCTTTTACCTCCACAACATTTCTCAGAGTAACCCGGAGCCTCAATGTGGTGCTACCTAGCTGATTTTCTGGAGGCAGCCAGTGTATTTAAAGCATTCTCGAAATAGCGATACACTTGATCTGCAATTCCCAGAAATTCTTCAACTGGTACGCTGCTACTATCCAAATAACAAGCATACAGATACTCAACTAAAGCGGGGTCAATCTCGCAATAGTTTAATATAGCATTTTTCATCCTAGCCATGTCGTCTTCCCATATCCCCGTATCTTCTATAATCAATGAGTATAGTGCACGAAGTAATCTCTTCGAGTAACCTTTAGTATATCTAGTTTTCATCGCGTCATCACTAGCATTAGAAAGTGAACGACGTACACGCTCTACTTCCTCCTTGGTATCTGTATTTAAATCTAGAATGAATTCTGGAGAAATGATGATCGGGGGTACCTTTTCACCAATGTCCTCCCCATGTATGCAAACACAGATGATCTTAACCCAAAAACCCCAATCATTCGGTCTACTTAATACATCGTCAATCGAGCAAATGATCGTATCCATCTTTGTGAGGAATGGATATTCTTCCAAAAGCTTATCTTTCATATTTGATAATCTTTCGTAATCTATATCTTCAGGATTTGCACATACAATCGTAAAGTCTGCATCTGACTTATAAGGTTGAGCCGTTCCTTTTGGAATCGAGCCACACATATAAATGCTATGTATCTTATCTTTAAATTCGTTAAGGATATGATCCACATACTTATCAACCAAATCCTTATATTCACTTTGTATCGTAATTTGATTTATAACTTTTTCTAATATCATATAGACTCCTCCTAAACTAAAAACTAAGAGCTTCTTTCGGCTAACGTTTCTGTGTTCGAGACGTCCCATCGACTAAAAGCTGCGGATGCAGCCGGTCGCGAGGCGCTTAGTCGGTGCCTATGTGTCTGCTGAATCTGCCTCCGAAATGTCCCCAGCGGACCGAGGGAGCTTAACTGTAATCCTCAATCAATATTAACTTTTCGTCCTTCATCTGATAGATCGATTTCCCCTGAAGTTTTACGGATTCTCCTGCCTTCATTCCATTAGGTAAATCAACGGACAATATTCCTTCATAATCAATTTCAACTTCTGCTTTATCATCTGTAAAGGCAAAGCTCTTAACCACTTGACATCTTTGCGAAAAGATTTGGGCTGACTGTTCTGCCAAAGCACGGAATTCTTCAATTCCCTGAGTTTGTGAATTTACATCACCGTTTGTAATGTTCTTAAAATGCACCCTTTCATGTAAAACATCTATCATTCCATCGATATTAAACGTATTGTACGCCTTTAAATATTGTTCAATAAGATCTTTTAATTTAGAATTCTCCATTTTCAACTCACGCTCCTTCGTTTTGAATTATTGGTTTGCCTTGATTTCAGATAACGTTTGGCATTCACGAACCCCATCGGCTTAGATAGCTCCTGGCGACCGAGGAGTGCAGCGATGTATCGTGAATGTATTATTATAGGATATCAGTGTCTTCTTTGAGTTACTACTACATAATTTAGAAATCACAACAATAAAATATCGATGATTTGATGAAATTTCATTCTATTCTCATCTAATTCAGATATCCCATATCCTTTCATAAACTCGTCTATTTCTTCTTCCTTATCCGTATAAAATGTAAGACTTTTTACAATATAATAAATATCGTAGTATGGATCTGATATCCCAGATGCTCCTACATCAATAAATGCTGCAATATTCCCCTTATGTATCATAACGTTTCCCGAACCATAATCACCATGCGTAAAAACCAGTTCTTCTGTCGACGCTTTATACATTTCCAAGAAATCCATCAATTGCTCAATGGTATGATTGGGAAATGACTTGTTAATAGCATCCATAACCTCATGTTTTCTATCAATAATATTCTTCCTTACCATATCAATAAGCTTATCCGGCAAATTATCGTTGAAATGACAATTATGAATGGGGATATTGTGTATTGTTCTTAATCCCTCTCCCAGAATATAACCTAGACTTTTTTGACCCTCTTCCTGCTTGTATTCTTCGGCGGCACAGCCTTCTATGTAGGTCATAACTAAATGTTCCTTACCGTTCTCCTTTAGATAACCAATAACTTTAGGAACTGGAACTATATTATTGAGCCATTTTAATCTTTCTGCTTCGTCCATCAAACTTCCCGAATCTTTAACATTTTTTTCTTTCAATACATACTTTACAGAATTACTAAACTCCACAATGTACATCGATTGATAATGCCTTCCTTTTTCAATGGCTGTGATACTAATTAATTCTGATAGATCTAATAATTTACTTGGTATTGATAATATTTTATTCATGTTTTTGTACTCCTCAATTTTGTATCTTGCGCTGATTTCAAATAGTATTACTGTATTCACGAACCTGTGATTCTTAAGTGGAGTGTAGCGCAACAGGTCGTTAGACTTAGGCTCGCAGGGTTGTCAGCAGGAGCTACTTCTCTGCCAATAACCTCCGCGACCAAGCGTCGGATGCCCCAATGTGCCATTGCATTGTTTTCCAATGGAATTGCCACCTTGAATTTATTTTCATTATATATACTTTTATTTTCATTCATTTATATATTCCAAAACTTTTGGAAAGTAATCTGCGATTGGTTTCGATGAATCCACCACTATATACTTCTCTTCTTCTGGTTTCTTACTGTTTTTTATAGTCTTATAAAATCCTTCTTCTGATGATGGTGCCTCGATTTGACTCAGAAGTCTTTCTCGATTTTTTAATCGATTTCGTATTATTTCAATGTCTTCTATATAACATTCCACATATTTATATCTTTTTTTGTGTTTTCTCGCTAACTCAAGTCCGGTCTCTAATAAATTACTATACAAACAAGGACTATCCATAATGACACTATGTCCATTCGATAAATAAAAATCCACCAACGACCAATCTACATCATAAGAAAGTTGTCCTATCTCTTTACCTTCCATCGTGTTCCCTTGTGATGATAACGATTTCAAAATTGCTGTTTTGGTAATGTCATGATCGACAATGACAGCTCCGGTTGCTTGACTAATCTGTCTTGCTAGTGTTGACTTTCCTGATCCTGGGAATCCCGACATCTGTAAAAAGAACATACTTACACCTCTATCTTCAAATGTAGTATTGTAAGTCTTTCAGATAACGTTCCAGCATTCACGAACCCCAAAGGCTCAAGGCGACGAAGTCGCCGGGTAGCTCTGCCACTTAGCCTAGCAGGGTTATCCGTCAGAAACCTCTCCCTTGAAGATGCACCTCGCGAACCGAGGAGCCGTAAAGCTACGACGCGTGAATGGAGGGTCATTTAATGTCATTGCCATGAGAATACCTACAAATCTGTTTTTCCAGGTCTCCATCCAACTTCTTGTGACCACCTACTTGCCCTATTTAAAATCTCCCATACTATAGGCCCTTTTCCTTCTACATATTTGGGTCGATCGTTCTTATACAAATTCATTAGTCTATGTTTTTCATTTACATATTTAGTACAATCATTTGAATTTCTACGCAAGTAATCTCTAAAAAGTAGCGTAGTTTGTTCTCCAAAACTTCCAGCTTGCCTAACATGTATATGAGTTCTTCTAGTTCCAGGAATCTCTCTAAAATATTTCTTAGTTTTATCATCATTATTCGTCCTTAGTTCAAAACCGAGACCTTCAATATGAGGCTTAAAGCTTAATTCATCATCAAAATCTAAGACTGATATCTGAATATCTATAATGGGTTTTGCATCAATTCCTTCGATTGATGTTGAGCCAATATGATCAATTCGAAGAGCAGTGTTTCCTAATGAATTTCTTAAATTCGATCCTAGTTCAATAAATAATGTGCGCCAATTAGGATTATAACTTGCTATTCTCCATTGATCTTCCATAACTCGCTCCTTTGAGATTTCTCTTTTTTTGCAATGGTTTCTGATAACGTACTTGTGTTCATGAAGTCGATTTCCATTAGGTAGCTCCTATCTTAGGAGAATCGATGTGTCCGACTGCCTCCACTCCCTCGAATTGCCCCTGTCGGACTGAGAGCTGAACGACCCAAAGCGTGAACACTTTGTTATACAGAATTTTTGCTTCTCGAATAAACATTCAAATCATGATTATTATTTCAAATTAACACCACAATTTTTTAATTGATTTATTATGTTTTCATATGAGTAGTCATCCCAAATAATAAGATAGTATTTTCTCCTTTTTAATTTCTGTAATGCACCGAGTCTATGATTACCATCATTTAATTTAAAATTACCATTTCTGTTTTCCGCAATGAATGGAGGCATATCCCACCCAGCTTCTAATCTATTGCAAATTTGATCAATGTTATAGTTCCACCAGTTAATATCCTCCACATATTCTAAATGTTCTTCCGGTCCAACAACTCTTTCATATATTTCATATCAATTTCAATAGGTCCTAACCAATAGCGTTTTTTCTTTTTTAATTCCTCTGACATGACTATGTTGTTGCCTTCTCCATTCAAAAAAAGATGAACCCACGTTTCTATATCATTGGCCCGAGCATACTCATTAGCAGCGCTTAATGTAAATAAACTCATATGTTCACTCCTTATGTATATTATTAAATTTAACGAATTTCGTATAACGTGTTGTGTTCACGACGTTCATTCCCCTTAGATAGCTCTTATCTTAGGGAATGGATGTGTCCGGCTGCTTAGCTACATCGAATTTCTTCTGCCGGACCGAGGGAAGAATGTCCCGAAGCGTGAATATTGTGTTAGGCGATTCCCTTGCCATCCTGTATTACTACATGGGTTCTATTCTAATATTTCATACTTCGCTACTTGTTCTTCTCTAAATACAGTCTTTGTATTACTAACAGCGTCTTTAAGTCTCTCGACTGTAAAACTTGAAATTGGCCTTGGCAATTCATCCATTCCAAAAAAACCATAAGAATCAATCTCTTGATTATCTACTTCCAACTCACCTTCGTAAGCATGTGATCGGAATGTATAAATGTATCTATTCTTGTGGGGTTGAAAATATATTCCTGAGACCTCAATGTCTTTTGCTGTTATATTTATCTCTTCCTTAAGTTCTCTCTCTGCTGCATCCCATGCTGATTCACCATCTTCGACCATCCCGCCGGGTAAAGACCATTGCTTCTTTCCATACGTATGATGAACTAATAAAACTCTTTCTTGACCATCTATTATAATGATTCCTGAAGCATCTTGACCTTTCATCATTGGCACTCCTTTTTTACAAGTATTTGCAAGGGTTTCGTCTAACATCTAATTTATGTATCTCGTATATACAACATATCCCGGAGATATGTGAATTACGTATATGATACCCTATAGTGTGATATTTGCGAAGAAAAAATTGGTGAAAAAGGGAGGATTACTCGGTACTCAGTCCCACAGCGAACCGTACTCACCTCAGTACTTGTACAGCCAAGCTTGTTTCTTCATAAACTTCTCTTCTCCGTCCATCTACTATGGATTCGTAGAGTTCCAATCTTCCACCTGGCAGTTCCAGTGAATCCTTATTCAAGAAGCGACCCAGCCCTAGATAGCTTCTATCTTAGGCTGGGTCGCTTCTTGAACTTGAACTATGTTTACCGGTTAGCGTAATCTACTTAGGTGGCAAGGTTATCTTATCGTCTGGTAAGCAAGACCTATGGCTCCAGAATCAAAGGTCTTGTTTTCAATCAGTTTAAGATTGATCTTCTCCTGGATACCTTGGAATAACGGCAATCCCTTACCGATCAGAACGGGAGAAACCGTAATTTTATACTCATCAATTAAATCAAGCTGCATAAGGTGGTGTGCGAACCTCGGACTACCGAGGATGACCATGTCCTTGCCCGGCTGCTGTTTGAGGTTCTTGATCTCTTCCTCGACATCTTCTTTCACCAGTCTTGAATTGTTCCATTCGACTTTCTCCAGCGTCGTGGAAAAAACGATTTTGGCTGTCTTTTCGATCCACTCCGCATGATCCCGTTCATGTTGCGAAGCAGATGGATCGGCAGGCACAGATGGCCAGTAACTGTGCATCATCTGATAAGTACCCCGTCCCCAAAGGACAGTGTCGGCCGTACTCAGAATTTCTTTCGCGTGCTTTTCCAAATCAGCATCATATGAAACCCAACCAATGTCCATTTCACCATTCGGCCCTTCTACAAAACCGTCAAGCGAAGCATGCAGAAATAAAACGAGTTTTCTCATTTTCAGTTCTCCTTTGTTCATGAGGGATTTCAACATTATACATTAACTACATTTTAATAAAATTCAACTTGGGAGTGTTTCTTATGCATGGCTGATACCCAATGGAATATCGATGCGGTTAGGTGGAAGGATGTGCTAACTTCTGCCGTACCGAGAGGGATTGTCCCCCGGAAGCGTGAAATATGGTGTTAGGCAAAGTCATTGTCTTCCATGATTACTCTTGCATAGCTATTCCAATCTTTATTATCTGTATTAATTTCTATAGTATTCACTTTTGATATTTTGGCTTGATGTCGTAAAATGTTTTGGGTATTTAATAATTCATTCATTGATGATTGTAATTCTTCTTCAGTTTTATTAATCCAGTCATCTGGTTGTCGGCTTTTAATTCTATCTTCAGCTATCTCTGGCGAAATCGTAAGCAATATACATCTTGCACCTAAAGATATTAGCTGTTCTTCAATTTCAGTTATTTCATTATTCGAATAAGGAAATGCTGCTCTGTGATTCAAGTGAAATCTTTCAAGGACATAAAACAACCCTCTGGATCTCCTTGAAGCTGGCCCCAACTTAATGGCCCAATCGTTAAGTTTCTTCAGCATGTCTACTCGATCTCTAAGTATTTTAATATGCTCTTCTTGAGTCAGGCTGACGTACTTCCCATGATCATTGTTTAAAATTTGAGAGTAGTGTTCTCCTAGGATAACTACACTACGCTCTGAAGACTCATCGTGAGATTGATATTGTTTGATTGCTCTTAATAACGAAGTTTTCCCCGAATTAGAATATCCTTCAAGTATGACTCCTCTAATATGCATATAATTCTCCTTTCATTTATTAATGATTTTGCCTAACGTTCCTGTATTAATGACGTCTCACCGACTTAAGGCTGGGCCAGCAGCCGGTTACTTTTGCGCAGTTAGTCGGTGTGTCCTGTTATCCTAACGCCATCCCCATAGTGGGACTGTTTATATAACTTATATAGAGTACACTTCGTATTCTTTTTCCATTTTGTAACCTAACTTTTCTGCAAGAGCAACTGACTCTATATTGGCTGCGTCCCAGTTTGGGTAGATATTTCGGCTCAGGCACTCAAGAATCAACCTTGATGCGCAAGCTAGTGCCAAACCTTGGCGCCTGTACAAGGGATGTGTCCCAATTGTAACTTCAATACATCCTTCATGATAAGTATAAGAAGAAGCTCCGGTAATAATCTGATTATCCTTGATGATAACAAATCCAATTCCATGCTGCATAAATTCTTCTAAGGAAGAGAAGAAACAACAACAATCTGCCATAAAGGGATCTTGCAGTACCAATGGGTAAATATGTTCATCTATGGGTACGATTTTGAAAGCAGTATCTATCAATTTTATGTTCTCTTCTAACTGTTCTACTTGGAAAGTCGGTTCTTTCTTAAAGGAATACCGATTAAACTTTTGAAATGAATCTGAGTAATGTTGAGATAAAAGGGATATCCAAGAAAACTCATTCGTAATTATGATTTTCCTCCTGCATTCTTCAAGAACAAACCGCAATGAAACATCTACTTCTTTCAAAGCTTCGACACTTCCAAGTAAGAATGCGAAATCTCCTGCAGTAATTACGGAGTACGTGGGCTTCTTCTTACTGTCAATCCATGTCCTTCCTATCTTTCCTTCTATATTTGCAAAAAGAACTGTATTACTTATACCGCTGCATAAAAAGCGAACAATCTCGAGCTCATTCTTCGCTAATTCTAACACCAATAATTCCCCCCACATCTAAGCAAGTTGCACTTATAAATTACTGATAATCTACACTTTACCATACAGATAGCTCGGTGAAGTTCAAAAATGTATTAAGCTGGTTAACTTAAAATACATCTGAGCTTTGATGAAAGGTTTTATTCTTTGCGGCTATTTTATAACGTTGTTGTACTCACAACGTCCCACCGATTTAAGGCTGCGAATGCAGCCAAGCGCGATGAGGTTAACAATTTTCCGGAATCTCAAAAGTTTGTGATATCACTTTTTGCAGTCCTAAGCCATCAATCTCAATAGTCTCTTGTTCTTCGAAGTAATCAATATTATGCTCTTCATAATATTTCTTCCAAAATCTCACTGCTGGTTTATTTTCCACGAGTTGACCGATACTAATTTTTCCTTTTAATTGCTTAAATACTTTCTCTATTCCTATCGAAGCAATTCGATTACCACGATATTTCCTTAATAAAAATAATTCCTGTATTGTAAAATCAATTCCTTCTGGAACAAACGGAGCCGCACAAACTAATATGAAGCCAATTGGTTTACCTAGATGCATAACAAAAAATGGATGCAACTCCTCTCTCTCCAGGTACAAGTATGTATTTGTTGGATCAAATTTCCCATCATCTTTGGGATCTTCACAGGTATATTCTGATAAGTCATACAAATATAAATTATACAAATTCAAAAAAGTATCCGCTTGATCTTTTGTTATTTTTGTAATCTCAATATCCATTTGATATGACACCTCTTTTTTTACATTCAGTGTATCACTTTAAATAACGTTCCTGCATTAACGAACCCAAAAGACTTAAGTAAAACGAATGGGAAAAGGATCGCAGACTTAGCCTTGCAGGGTTGGCACGTGAATCCACTTCTCTGCAACTTCTTAATCCGTGATCGAGGAGCTTGCGACGATACTGTGTTATACGTAGGGCCTTGAGTTACTTCTATTATTAACTTAAATTAGTCTAAAAAGTAGACTGACCCCGTTGATTGCAATGAAAATGTATATATAAAACTTCACTTTTCTTAATGTCTGAACACTTTCTACTTTGATTTTTCTATTAAGAACATACAATGCTATTATTGATGCTATTAAACCTATGATGCTAAACACCGTTGATACAATACCCCACATAATAGTATTCTCCTCATAGATAATGTGAAAATTGTTATGAAAATGACTTTTCGCACTATTTCTTTCTATGAAATTCGTCCTTTCGTATAACGTTCCTGTATTCACGACCTAGCGTATGCTGGTGGCCGGCGTATGCCGGTAGCTTGAATATTATGTTAGATGATGATAAGTCTTCATTGAGGGGCTTTCAAATTTCAATAAACATTTTCTTAATTGACATAAAGTTATTTAATCCCAGTCCATATATGATCGTATTTCTAATTTTTCTTCCTCACAGTCAGGGCATTTCAAAGAATTTTCTTCTATTTCATCCAGCAATGGTTTTTGAGGCATTTGTACATGACAACGCGGACAGTCATAACTATTTATATAAGAGTAATCTTTTGATATTATATGTAGAAATGTACGATTCAGTAAATAATCACATTGTTCGCAAACGTAAAGTCCGTCATAATATTCAAAATGTACATCTTCTTCATTCATATATTTTATAATGTGTTGTCGCCCTTCTGCTTGTTCATACCACTCCAAAATAGTTTTCAAATTTATATAATTGCCCCAATTACATCTAAGGTTTTGTATTCACGACGTCCTAGCACCCTAAACCCTAAACTGCTCGTCGAACGACTAGTTCGATCGACTGGCCGTGACCGCGGTTGGGTGGTAGGATGTGTCGCCTGAATCCACTTCCCTGACTTATCTCCTGGCGACCGAGGCGGCTTGTCCACCAATGCGTTAACACATTGTTATACAATGCGTACACCTCCCTCGTTTACGCTAACTTAGAAAATCGATCTTTTATTAAATCATTAATTAGTTTGTGTTTGACTTTACTTGTATATAGTATTGTAAGATTCTGACCATCATTAAAATGAATAAAGTAATTTTCATTGTCACTTCTGATAGCTAGTTCCCCAATCTTCCTCAGCAAATTAAAGTCAATCCAATCATCTTCAAAATGTATTTCCCATTCATATTTCTGACCATCTAAAATAAACGATACTTTAGCATCTTCATTATCAAAATCTACATGGCTTTTTACCTGTTGCATTTGCAATTTACCACGAGTTAAACTTACGAGTTCATTAATGATTGTCGAATAAATCTCTTCGTTCTCAACGCATTCGGTATCAAAGCTCCAAACATCCTTCGACAATCTAACTTCATTGTCATTTTCATCAATAAGATCTGAACCAATCATCAAAAGTAAGAGAGAATAGGGATCGTCTTCGTAAGTTTCTCGATCAAAATGATGCAACAACTCTTTAACAACACCATCATCATCAGTTGTGAAAGATATACCAATATCTTTGAGTACCTCTATTTGGTTTTCTAGTGAGATCTTTGTTTCTTTCGATTTCTTACGAAAAAAGTTAAACATCCTTGATTCCCCCTTAATACTAGCTAGCGTCCCTTTCATATAACATTTGGCATTTATGAACCCGAGAGGCTTAAGGCAGTGCAGCTGCCGGATCGAAGACTTAACCTCACAGGGTTATTCGCCTGAGTTACTTCCAGGCACTTTCAACTTCGGGCGAATCAAGGAACGTTAAATCTTTGAATTCGCAGTATTTGACTTATATGTCTCGCTTCATGTATATAAAGTAGTTCAATCCATTGTTTTAAGGATAATTCTTTAAAAAAAGGATGTTTTGCAGCCTTCCCATTAAATATAGTAAGGTCTTCTTCTCCTTCAATTAATTTCAACAAATTTCTTCTTGTTTCGGTTAAATTCTTATTCATGATCTCGTTTGTTAATACTTCATCCTTCTGAGGTTTAGCAAAATCAGGTGATTCAAACTTTCTTTTTTCATTAGCTAGTAAATCAATTTGTCTTGAAGGAGCGTTAAGATCATCCGCAGCCAACCCTTGTTTTATAGCCTTTATAAATAATAATTCAGTCATAACTAAATGCTGACAAACTTGACCTATACTCCATGCTCCTTCTCTCTCCAGATGATTAAATAAATGAACCGGTACTTGTTCAATGATCTGAGTCAACTCATTTCGAGTGAATATGTTGTAATAAGATATCCCCGCCTTCGAAGCGTAACGTTCATTAGTCCTCTATGTTTTTGATTTTCTTTCTTCCTCCATTTGTAACTAACCACTCGCCGGTTTCCCAGTCTGTAAGATATCTATCTTTAGACTCGTAATACAAATCAAATCGAAAAGCAATGTCATTGTCCCAAGGAGATTGGATGAATATTGAACGAAAACTATTCTCCAACCCTGGAATTGCAAATCCTATTGGATCAGGGAAGGCTCTTTCCATTTCCTCTTTAGAGATATTTGTTTCCAATGCCAATTGTATAATTGGTTTATCAGTATACGAATCATAAACAAATTCAAACTTTGGCGTCCTCTTTACAATGAACTCTGTTATATCTGTCAGATATTCAGACTGGTCTGCAGGAATAATGAAAGGCCAATCTTCACCTGGGTAGTTATAGAGATTACAAACCTTTGATATCTTTTCAATCAATTCATCCCATCTTGATTTATTCAATTTTGAAACAGGAAGGTTAATTCCTGTATGATCTATTCCGACCAATTTACCTTTCAACTGGTTATAAAGATTTGAAATCGAATTAGTATGTGTAACTGAGTACTCAAATAAATTAAACTCTTCTACCATCTTATCTGATAATTCGATGTTCTTTGAGTTATTATCACAGATTGATAGACCAGCAACATTCATATCAATCTTCTCATGAGTATTAAAAATAATCATTGGCAACCCCATACTCCCTGCCCGAAATTCAGTTGAAGGTAACGCATTATCCGAAAACGTTGGGCGAATCTCATCATTATTGTAAGAGGGTATCTCCTCTAGAAGTTTACCGAAGAAATAACTCCACTCCCTTTCTATTTCACTTGATTCTGGGAACACAAACGTAATCTTTTGAAGACGATCCATTGTTCATTCTCCTTAATGTTTTATTTGTTTGCGGGAATTTCTGATAACGTGTTGTGTTCACGACGCCCAGCGCATGCTGGGTGTGTCCGGCTGCTCCCTCCTCCCCGAAATCCTTCTGGCTGACCGAGGGCGTATGCCCGATGCGTGGATATAATGTTAGATGATGTTGCTGACTTCTTCGAATCACTCTGGATATTTCATTGAGGCTTCTATTAGTTCATCTTCCTCATCGAAAACTCTTAGTACTCTTTCAATATCACTAACTTCGTAGCTTCTAACTACAATAAGCTGTTGCATATGAAGACCTGGTGGATCTATGTTTGGCCTAGACAAATTATTTAGCAATCGTTCTGGTGTATATCACGCGTGTTGAATATCTAATTTATGTAAATTTATTTTGCTGAAACACCGAACTTAAAAAATGTTCATGTTGCATCACCAGTCGCCATTC
>NZ_JACHKG010000049.1:0-31296 GCF_014203995.1 Paenibacillus sp. JGP012
AGCTTCTTTTGAATGGGTCCAGCAGCAACTACGATTAGCCTAAACTTTGTTATTCTACTGTAAATAAATTGGAAGCAGTTTTTGGCAAGTACAGTTAGAAAGAAAATTCGCTTGCGTACCAGACCTCAGGATTCCGCGTTTTCTTCTGCGGCACGCAGCACCTTTTTCATATTTTTCTCGAACTTGGCTCTGGGGATCAGCACACTGTGTTTGCAGCCCACACATTTGATCCGTATATCCATGCCCATGCGAATGATCTCCATCTCATTGCTGCCGCAGGGGTGCTGCTTTTTCATCTGTACAATATCTCCAAGCTGAAAACTTTTACGCTCCACCTGCACCATCTCCCTCATCATTATCGAGCGCTGCAGCCTGCTCCAATGCTGCCTGCTTGCTTCTTTCATGATACTCCAAAATTTTCTTCACATCACCCTGAATCTGACGTTCCACCGAAGCTCTCGAATTGGGCATGCATTCAGATACAATGCGGATAACATATTCCGACGTTGACATGGACTGTATACCTAGCACATCAGGAACCTTCACGATATTCAGATTACGCTCCTCGATGCCAGCCAGCGACTGCTTCACCAGGTGTACAGACTCATCCAGCGTCAGATCAGCCTTCATCGGGATATCCACCACCGCCAAAGAGTTGGACATGGAATAATTGGTCACACTCGCAATCGTACCGTTCGGAATAATGTGAACTTCCCCCTGCCAGCTTACAAGTTTGGTTGTTCTTAGTCCAATAACCTCAACCGTACCCTTATAAGAACCCGTCTGAATAACGTCTCCTACAGCAAATTGATCCTCTAATATAATGAAAAATCCGGTGATAACGTCCTTCACCAGACCCTGAGCGCCAAAACCGATGGCAAGCCCAAGTACACCTGCACTGGCCAGCAGCGGGCCAACCTGAACATCAATCTCCGATAACAGTAGCAGAATCATAATGAAATTACATGTTATCGAGGTCGCATTTTTTAATAGCTCCCCAATGGTTACGAATCTGCGGGGATTCACACGAATTTTGCCTTCCTGTTTACGAGCCATGGAACGATCAATAATCCGGTACACCACTTTAATCACGATACGCGTAATAATAAAAATAATCAGGATACGGATCGAGCTGAACATGATGTTAAGCCACATATCGGCATCGGAAATTTTGTCCCACACTTTATCCGTCCAGCGGATGGCGTTATTTACAACTTGATTAGCAGGGTTCTCATCAGTGCCCGCAGCTAAGTAAATAGGTAACCTCATCTGATCCCTCCTCTACATCGGTATGTTATCATAGCTGTCTTCCGTTTTGAAATAGAGACCGCGGATCTCCACAAACTCGTCCCGAATAATCTTCTGTACCCGTGACAGGTCCTCTTTGGGAAATTGAATACACAGAGCACAGCCTGCGGTAATCTCTTTAGGGGTCGGAAACAAGTCAATCTCGATCTCGGCAAACTCCAGCAGCATCTCTGCACGCAGCGCCTGCTGTGTCGAGTCAAAAGCAATCAGCATCCAATCATCGATCCATTCGTCCATGTTCTGCTCCTTTCACACTGCGGGCGGTTCTCGGCCCAAAAGCAAAAAGCCTGTCCTTGCGAAGTATAAAACACTCTACCTTTCCATATACTGTTACTACTATTCCAAGGGAAAGGATAGATCCTATGAACCCTGCTTCTCGTTCCTTTTCGTCACAAGATATGACCAGTTTGAAAATACCTCACACCGATCCAGGCGTGCATTCTGCTATTGTACATCGTTTGATGTTTCATCTCTACAAGGCCCATTCCCTGCAAAATGTAGTCATCGTCTGTATCGGCACAGACCGCTCTACCGGCGACTGTCTTGGCCCCTTGGTGGGAACGTCACTCGCCAAATGGGACAGCCCTCTGTTTCATCTGTATGGCACACTTGATGAACCCGTACATGCGGTTAATTTACAGGATACACTGCACAAGATTTATCAAACCCATCACAATCCATATGTGATCGGCATTGATGCTTGTCTGGGTCAATCCTCCAGTGTAGGCTGTATCCAAGTCGTAAATGGTCCTCTCAAGCCTGGTGCAGGAGTAAATAAAGAATTACCGCCGGTCGGCGATATCCATCTGACAGGTATCGTTAACGTCGGCGGTTTTATGGAATACTTTGTGCTTCAGAATACACGGCTTAGTCTCGTTATGCGCATGTCTGAAATTATATCCAGCAGTCTCTATTCAGCCATTCGGGAATGGCATACCCGGTCTACTCTGCTTGCTGTGCCAGAATAATTGCTTCCTTCTCCTCTGGGGAAAGTGTATACGATGACTCTCCCCCTTTTAGAGGTTTTGCATATACATATGAACCGTCACGATTGAATAATCCTGTAAGAATCATACCATCCTGACTGTCATTAATCATGGCTATAGAGAAGCTCAGGTCGCTGCCACGCTCTCCGTACGCGTTATACCTTTTCACGCCGACCTTGCCCTGTATGCGAGCCAGCTTCTGCAATGCTGCTTGCAGCTGATTCGTCTGCAGCTTGTGTTCATCCTCGATGCTGTCCATCTGGATTTTCAGATTAATCAGCAGGGACTCCAGGTCCTCCACACCACTGCCAGCCATCATGGCTTCATATTTACGTTTGAATTTCCGTAACCTTGCTCCTTGAGCAATACTTACAATTAATAGAATCAACGTAAGTAATGCCAATCCGCCAATAATCCATAACAGCTGTTCCAGAATCAGCTCATTTAATTCAGCCATGTAAGTGCAACTACCCCTCTATGTTTTTGATCAGATTCACGTCTGTCCGCTTGCCTTCGCTTTTATTATAGATCAACCTGATATACAAGGAATTAATCATATTTTTCCAAATAAAATGCATCAACATTCATAATTTTTGTCTTTTAGTTCCCCTTGGTCAACTCTATTACCGCCCGAACCAGCTGGTCCGCCTCGTCCTGAGTCGAATTGTATCCCACACTGGCTCGAACAGCTCCGGTTCCCGTTGTACCCGCAGACTCATGTGCCAGGGGTGTACAATGAAAGCCTGAACGTACTGCAATACCATAGTTCCGATCCAGCCGGAATGCCAGCTGAGCAGCATCATATCCTTCCACTATAAAGGATACTAATCCTGTTCGCGGTTGTCCAATATCAGGGCCTAACATCCGAATACCTTTAATAGAAGCAAGTCCTTCCAAAATATACTGTGTCAACTCCCATTCATGCTGATAAATCAGTGCAGGTGTCATAGCGAGTACATGCCTCACTCCTGCTCCTAATCCAGCAACGCCTACTGTATTCGGAGTACCTGCCTCATATCGATCAGGACGCACTTTAGGCTGCTCCAGCGCTTCAGACTGACTACCTGTTCCCCCATGCAGCAAAGGCTGTATATCCAGCTCAGGAGAAATGTATAAACCACCTGTCCCCTGCGGTCCCAGCAGTCCCTTATGTCCGGGAAAAGCGAGCATATCAATGCCAAGCCGCCCCACATCTATAGGAAGTATTCCAGCACTTTGAGCAGCATCAACAAGAAATATTGCCCGATGCTTATGACATAGCTCTGCAATCTCGCCAACAGGCAAAATACTGCCTAGAAGATTGGAGCTATGTGTACAAACGACCAGACGGGTGTTTTTCCGAAACATACGTTCCATCTTTTTCAGATCCATTACACCTGACGCATCCACAGGTACATAATCAACCTCTATTTTACCTTGCATGCGCAAAAACTCCAACGGTCGTCTAACCGAATTATGTTCTGCCATAGTGGCAATCACATGATCACCTTGTCGAAGAGAACCTTGAATCGCAAGATTAAGCGCCTCCGTTGTATTTGAGCCAAATGCAATATCATTCGGATTGTTGACAGCAAACAGTCTCGCGATTTCTTTCCTTGTTTCAAACAATACTCTGCTGGCCTGCACAGCCATGCGATGGCTCCCTCTTCCCGGGTTCGCCCCGGCAAACTCCAGCGCGTGCATCATCGCCTCACCCACAGCAGGTGGCTTGGGCCACGAAGTTGCTGCATGATCGAGATATATCATCTTCTCCATTTTCTAACCACCTCTGCTCATAAGGGTGCCATGCTGAAGTCACGCAAACAAAGAATGACATATCGCTTCTCCAGAACACAGAGTCGATATGTCATGACATGAGTAGCTCTGCATGTTGTAACGAACCACCCGAGCTATTATTGCAACAATTCCAATAACCGCTCGAGATCCTGCTTGCTGTAGTAGTTGAGCTCTATTTTACCTTTATCTTTTTGACCATGTTTTATTTTCACCGTCGTTTTAAATCGTTCACGCAGTGATTCTTCCAAGGTATCAATAAAGGGATCTTTCTTTTTTAATTTGTTCTTGGTCTTTGCTTCACCTGTTTTAGAACGATCCAGCTGCTGTACAGCCTCTTCAAGCTCACGCACACTCCACTGCTGGTCAATCGACTGTTTCGCCAGTTGCTTAACCAGGCTTTCATCCTTTACACCTACAATGGCACGTGCATGGCCCATCGATAATGTTCCACGTGAAACATGCTCCTTAACTTCCTCCGGTAAAGAAAGCAAACGCAAAAAGTTAGCAATATGAGAACGTGATTTGCCTACCTTCACAGAAAGCTCTTCTTGAGTTAACGAGAATTGATCCATCAGCCCTTGATAGGCTACTGCTACTTCCATTGCATTCAGATTTTCTCGCTGCAGGTTCTCAATCAGGGCAATCTCCATAACCTGCTGATCATTAAAAGTACGAACAACAGCCGGAACAGTTGCATTGCCACAATACTGTGATGCTCTGAACCTGCGCTCGCCTGCTATAATCTCATATCCTCGAAGTACAGGTCGAACGATGATCGGTTGAATCACACCATGCTGCCGAATGGATTCGGCCAGTTCATGAATGGCTTCCTCATCAAATGCTTTACGCGGCTGATAAGGGTTAGCCCGCAGTTGGCTAATCGGGATTTCTACGACTTTATCGTCGTCGTTAATTGAAAGCGAAGGAATGAGGGCATCCAGTCCTTTTCCAAGCCGCTTACTCATAAGAAATCACTTCCTTTGCGAGCTCTAAATACACTTCTGCTCCCCGGGATCGGGGATCATACGTAATAATAGACTGCCCGTGTGACGGTGCTTCACTAAGCCGTACATTACGTGGAATAATCGTCTGATACACTTTTTGCTGAAAATACTTCTTCACTTCTTCTATAACCTGAATACCGAGATTCGTTCGAGCATCAAACATCGTCAACAACACACCCTCAATCTGAAGGGAAGTATTCAGATGTTTCTGCACCAGGCGAACCGTGTTAAGCAGCTGGCTCAGTCCTTCCAACGCATAGTATTCACACTGAATAGGAATAATCACCGAATCAGAGGCGGTTAAGGAGTTAATTGTCAGCATACCGAGCGACGGCGGACAATCAATCAAAATATAATCATAATTGCTTTTCACTTGTGCAAGCGCCTTTTTCAAACGAACTTCTCGCGATATGGTGGATACCAGTTCGATCTCGGCTCCGGCAAGTTGGATCGTTGCAGGTATGATATGAAGTCCATCAATTTGTGTCTCCGCGATCGCTTCCTGAGTAGGCACATCATTAATAAGAACGTCATATATACAATTCGCCACGTCTGCTTTATTAATTCCGACTCCGCTCGTTGTATTCCCTTGGGGGTCTATGTCCACAAGCAGTACCTTCTTCCCTAGTGAAGCAAGTCCTGCACCCAAGTTAACCGATGTCGTTGTTTTCCCCACACCGCCCTTTTGATTTGCTACGGCCATAATCTTAGACAATACCTTCACCTCAAATAAAATAGGAGTCTTTTCTAGTAGGTTGTGAGTTACAGTTAACAATAAGCAGGTGGCCATCGTGCGCACGAATAACAACTACCGTTTTAGCAAAACGATCGTTCATCTTCACGTTATACACCATCTGACTGTTTAGACAGAAAAAGCGGCCCATTGCCGCCTTAGAAGCTTCAATTATTTGCGTTTTGGAATATGAATAACGATCTCGTAATGATCCTCATGATCAGCTTCTTTAGTTTTAATATCCATACCTGAACCAGTCACCATATCAATTGATTGACGAATCGTATTGAGCGCCAGCCTTACATCCTTGGTGAATGATATGCGTTTGGACTTTTTGATCTTGGAAGCTTCCTTGTAAAAAGCAACTCGTGCCTCCGTCTGCTTCACATTCAATTCCTTGTCGATAATCTCGCCAAGCAATTTCAGCTGCAGTTCTTCGGTATCAAGGGACAATAGCGCCCTAGCATGTCGTTCCGAAATTTTGCGCTCCATCAAGGCTGTTTTTACACCTTCTGGAAGCTGCAGCAATCGAATTTTGTTGGCGATCGTAGACTGGCTTTTACCCAGACGCTGCGCCAGACTCTCCTGTGTCAGATGATGCAGATCAATCAATTTTTGATAGGCAACCGCTTCCTCAATGGAGGTCAGACCTTCACGCTGCAAGTTCTCGATCAAAGCAATGGATGCGGCCTGAGAATCATTAAACTCACGCACAATAGCCGGGATATGCTCTAAGCCCAGCTTACGAACAGCACGCCAGCGCCGTTCCCCGGCGATGATCTCATAGGAGCCATTTCGAACACGCACAACAATCGGTTGAATGACGCCATGAGTTTTGATCGTTTGCAACAGCTCATCAATTTTATCATCATCAAAAATAGTACGGGGTTGATATGGACTGCTCACAATTTCATTAACAGGGACCTGTTTAACTTCATCTCCGTTATTGCGATCCGCCAAACCAAACAACTTCGAGAATTGTTCTTTCATTCCGTAGATTACCACCTAGTTTCGTAATAGCTCCCGCATGCACAGCAGGTGCTTCTTATTCCATAAGCGAGAATTCACATTCAACTTCCTGAAATAAGTTATGCCGTTATTATCCTGTACTCTTACTAATATGAATTGCTTATCAATTATATCTATATGAACTACTCTATGATCACTGATTAGGCAGGATCGGATACTTCTATTCTATCATCTTTTTCTCCATAATCCTATGTTTACCTATTCTTTAAAGCCAGCAAATTTTCCTGCTTTACTTTGATCATTATGGTAAAATTGATACTTACTTTTATGATAAAAATAAAACAAAAGAGGATGTTTCACGTGAAACATCCTCCCTGCTTTACCATCTTCTATTTTTAACGTAATCTGGTTAAATCCATTTTGTTCAAACTTGCTTACACCAGCGGCGTTTTAAGTGGTGTCCCTGGTTTACGAGGATACTTATGCGGCGTCTTATCAAATTTCTGAATCAAAATGATATGACGCTCCGATTCCTCTACAGGCAACTGAAATGGATGCACAGCCTTTACCCGGCCTTTCAGCTGATTAAAGCTGAACTCTGCTTCCTTCATTTCATCGCGAGGGTCTCCACCCTTCATCGCAGCAAATATACCGCTCTTACGCACAAAAGGAAGACAAAATTCATTTAGTACTGCCAGCTTGGCTACGGCGCGTGCCGTAACCAGATCATAGCTGTCCCGGTACCCTTCCTTGCGGCCCAACTCTTCGGCTCGGCCATGAATTAACTCAACTTTTTCAAGACCAAGTGTATCAACCACATGCTGCAAGAAGCCGATACGTTTATTTAATGAATCAATGATCGTAAGCTGGAGATGAGGAAAACAAATTTTCAGCGGCAGTCCGGGGAAACCTGCTCCCGAACCAATATCAGCCAACTTGTTTACCTTCGTCATGTCCGTATAAAATGCCAGCGATACTGAATCATAGAAATGTTTTGTGTATACCTGCTCACGATCGGTGATACCAGTCAGGTTCATTTTTTCGTTCCAGGAAACAAGCTCTCTATAATATAATTCGAACTGTTCCAACTGGAGTTCTCCGATTTCCAATCCATGCTTTTTCAAGCGCCGCTGCAGCTGCTGTTGAATATCGTCCATTATTGTCCCCTTGCTGCGGTAACGCGGTTATAATGCTCCAGATATACAAGCAGGATAGAGATGTCCGCAGGCGTAACACCCGCAATACGAGATGCCTGACCAATGGAGATTGGACGAATCTTCGCAAGCTTCTGCTTGGCTTCCATCGCAAGACCATGAATCTCATCATATACGATCGTGTCCGGAATTTTCTTTTTCTCCATTTTCAGCAAACGTTCCACGTGGATCAATTGCTTCTCAATATAACCGGCATATTTAATTTGAATCTCAACCTGTTCCTTCATGTCAGCCGTCAGTTCCACCTCGGAAGGGGAAATTTGCTCAATCCAGTCATAACCAATCTCTGGACGACGCATCAGATTCAGCAGCGTGCTGCCATCCTGAATCGGTGTTGAACCGATCTCTTCCAGCTTCGCATTGACGTCAACAGGACGGACCTTGGCCTCTTTCAAACGATTAATCTCCTGCTCCACTTTCGCTTTTTTGTCCAGGAAAGCTGCATAACGCTCCTCCGTAATCAAGCCAATATCATGACCGATTTCTGTGAGACGCATATCCGCATTGTCATGACGGAGCAGCAAACGATACTCGGCACGAGAGGTCAACAAGCGGTACGGCTCATTTGTTCCTTTGGTAACGAGATCATCAATGAGAACACCAATGTAACCTTGAGAGCGGTCAAGCACAATCGCTTCTTTGCCCTGCACTTTCCGTGCCGCATTAATACCTGCCATAATCCCTTGTCCCGCTGCTTCTTCATAACCGGATGTACCATTAATCTGACCCGCAGTGAACAGACCTGGAAGGCGTTTCGTTTCTAGTGATGGCCACAATTGGGTTGGCACCATCGCATCATATTCAATCGCGTAACCGTTACGCATCATTTCTACTTTTTCCATACCAGGTATGGAACGAAGAACGGCGAGCTGTACATCCTCTGGCAGACTTGTAGACAAGCCCTGAACGTAATACTCGGACGTATTTTTACCCTCTGGCTCAAGGAAAATCTGATGCTTAGGCTTATCACTGAAACGTACGATTTTATCCTCAATGGATGGGCAGTAACGCGGCCCTGTTCCTTCAATTACACCAGAGAACATCGGAGCACGATGCAGATTATCATTAATAATCTGATGTGTCTCTACAGATGTATACGTCAGCCAGCAAGGCAGCTGCTCGTTGTCCGAAGATTTTGTCTCATAGGAAAAGAACTTCGGCTCATCATCACCCGGCTGGATTTCGGTTTTGCTAAAATCAATTGTATCCTTATGCACACGAGGCGGTGTACCTGTTTTGAAACGGACAAGCTCGAAGCCCAGCTCACGCAGATGCTCCGACAATTTAAGGGAGGGCTGCTGATTGTTTGGTCCGCTCTCATACATCAGTTCTCCCATAATCACTTTACCGCGCAGGTATGTGCCTGTAGTCAGCACTACCGCTTTGGCACGATATTCTGTACCTGTTTGAGTAACCACTCCGACACACTGACCATCTTCCACGATCAGACGGTCCACCATCCCCTGACGCATCGTCAGATTAGGTTCCTTCTCCATCGTTTCCTTCATCGTATGCTGGTAAGAGAATTTATCAGCCTGTGCACGCAGCGCATGAACAGCAGGACCTTTCCCCGTATTCAGCATCCGCATCTGAATGAAGGTTTTGTCGATATTCCGTCCCATTTCTCCACCAAGTGCATCAATCTCACGTACTACGTGTCCTTTAGCCGGTCCCCCAATGGATGGGTTACAAGGCATGAAGGCCACCATGTCGAGGTTGATCGTAATCATCAGCGTTTTGGAACCCATGCGGGCTGCTGCAAGAGCTGATTCTACCCCGGCATGCCCTGCTCCAACAACAATGACATCATAACTGCCGCCATCAAAAGCCATGTGTAATTACCTCCTTATTTCACTGCTATCTATATGAAACCAACACTTCCTGGCAACAACATCATTCCATCCTTTGACAACGGGCAGAGATTGTACCTTCCCATCATACACGACCCTTTCAATGAATAGGTGGTATAATGATTTACTTTCCTAGACAGAACTGGGAGAAAATCTGATCAATTAAGGCATCATGTGCCGTATCTCCCACGATCTCTCCAAGCTGCTCCCACGCCAGACGAACATCAATCTGGATCATATCAATAGGAACAAACTGATCTGCAGCCTCATAAGCATCCACCAGCGATTGCTTTGCCTTTTTGAGCAGCGCAATGTGACGAACATTGCTGACATAGGTCAAATCTGCAGATTCCAGCTTGCCACTGAAGAACAACGTGGAGATGGCATCCTCCAATCGATCGACACCCAGATCATCCTTCACCGACATCGGAACAAGCCGCTCCTCAGGAATATAACGGAGCAGCACGTCACGGTCAATCTGTGGCGTTAAGTCCATTTTATTCATAATGATAATTGATTGTCTACCGCGGATTTGTTCCAGCAGTTCAATCTCATCCTGATGAAGGGGCTCTGCCGCATTAACAACCATCAAAATCAAATCTGCATCATTAACAGCGGAACGGGAACGCTCCACCCCAATCTTCTCAACAACGTCCATCGTCTCCCGAATACCAGCTGTATCAAGGAGCTTTAACGGGATATTGTTGATCGTAATGAACTCTTCAATGACATCGCGTGTCGTGCCTGGAATATCCGTAACGATTGCCCGATTATCCTGTGCCAGTGTATTCATTAATGAAGATTTACCCACGTTAGGACGTCCAACGATCGCTGTAGTAATGCCTTCACGCAATATTTTGCCCTGCTCAGCCGTGGTAAGCAATTTATCAATCTCACCCATAACCTGGCTGGATTTTTCTTTAATAAATTCGGACGTTAATGACTCCACATCATGCTCAGGATAATCAATATTTACTTCGATATGGGCAAGCGTCTCAACCAATGTATGTCTCAGATCGCGCAGCTTGGAAGACAGCTTGCCTTCAACCTGCTTCAATGCTACCGAGAAGGCTCGGTCCGATTTCGAGCGAATAAGGTCCATAACCCCTTCTGCCTGAGACAAGTCGATCCGTCCATTAAGGAATGCACGTTTCGTGAATTCACCTGGTTCAGCGAGTCGGATATTAAGCTGCAGGAGGAGGTCCATCACGCGTTTAACCGATACGACTCCACCATGCGCACTAATCTCGACAACATCCTCTGTTGTAAATGAACGAGGCGCACGCATCACGGTTACCAGCACCTCTTCGATCTTCTCCCCGCTCGCAGGTTCTATAATATGTCCGTAATGAACCGTATGACTTTCTGCTTGGGTCAAAGGAATTTTACTGCGAAAAATCTTTTCCGTCTCTGCCACCGCATCTGGACCGCTGACGCGAATAACAGCAATACCTGCTTCACCGACCGCTGTAGATATGGCAGTAATCGTATCGCTAATCATTGTGATCTCTCCCTACTCTCTATATTGAAGTTGTCATCCAGCCCATTCCGGAGAATGCCAACATATATTCAACTCTATTGGTACACTACCTGTCTCATATACTTCGGTACGAAAAAAGCAATGGCTTCTGCACCGGGCAGGAAGCCATTGCGTCTTCAATTGCGTGTTATTTCAACGTAATAACCACACGCCGATTAGGCTCCTCGCCCTTACTTAATGTCTTAATCTGCGGGTGATTTTGCAGTTTGGCATGAATCACTTTCCGTTCGAGCGGAGGCATCGGCTCAAGCACAACTTCCTTGCCTGTACGAATGGCTTGTCCAGCTAATCGCTCAGCAAGATCCTCAAGCGTTTTGCGCCGGCGCTGGCGGAAGTTTTCCGCATCGAGCACGATGCGCACGAAGCTTTCCGAGTAACGGTTGGCTACGATATTGGTCAGATATTGAAGAGCATCCAGCGTCTGTCCGCGTCTACCGATAATCATGCCCAGGTCTTCCCCGGATATATTAAAGATATGACCATCACGCTGTTTTTTGATATGCACTTCCACATCCAGCCCCATACCTGCCGCAACCTCTTTCAAAAATGCAGCCGCTTCTTCATAGGGATCATGGACTGCTACACCCTCAAGTAATGCATCGATCTCGGGTTCAGGTGTGGCTGGTTTGATCGGCTGCTCGGACACAGCTTCGGGTACAGGCAGCAGTTTGATTTCAACCTTGGCAGCCTTTACCCCGAACAAACCCAGGAATCCTTTTGACGGCTGCTCTAACACTTGTATCTCGACCTTGTCCCGGCTTACGCCAAGCTCAGCCAATCCTTGGTTTACAGCATCTTCAACGGTTTTTCCTGACGTAATGACTGTGGTCATTTCGATTTTTTGGCCCCTTTCGACCCTTTCCCAGAGACAGTGGCTCTGCCGCCGTTTTTGCGTTTAGCTCCGCTTTTGGAAGAGCTGTTCTGCTTCACGTTGACCTCGGCCACAACTTTATCATTATTCCGGTAAAGGAAATAGTTTTGCACGATGGTGTAGATATTACTGTAGAACCAGTAAAGCGGCAACGCTGACGGGAACTGATACGACATCACGAAAATCAGGATCGGATACACCCACAGCATGAACTGCATCGGTCCAATTTGCTGTGTAGGATTCATGCGCATCATCATCCACGTTTGGATGAATGTTGTGATGGCAGCCAGCACTGGCAAAATAAACAGGTGATCCGGTGCTCCAAGCTGAAGCCACAGGAAGTCGTGGGTTCTCAGACTGGAGTTTCCGTAAATGGAGTTATAAAGTGCGATGTAAATCGGCATCTGAATCAGAAGTGGCAAACAACCCGCCATCGGATTGACTTTGTTCTCCTGAAACAATTTCATCGTTTCTTGCTGAACTTTCTCAGGTGTATCTTTATACTTGGCTTGAATCTCCTTCAGCTGCGGCTGAATCGCCTGCATCGCTTTGGAGCTGCGAACCTGCTTCAACGTTAATGGCAGTATCAATGTTCTTACAATTAGCACCATCACAAGTACGGCAAATCCATATTCACCGTTAAACCAGTTGGCGAATGTATCCAGCGCCAGTGAGAACCAGTACACTACATTGGCTTGCCAGAATGAATCACTATTCTTCAAATCTTCCGTTGTAACCCCTGCACCTTGCGGAGTACAACCGGCGAGTACAGTGACCATTGCAATGACTGCAATGAGGAGAATCCACTTCCCCTTAGATGTCTTCAATCGCGACACTTCATAACCCCTCTCTTAACCATTCCATTCCACCGTAAATCATACCATAATTAGGAGGACAAATAAACCGAAGCTTACCGCTTGCACGACTTCAGCAGAGAGGCTTTACGCAGCACATGGAGCAGACTTTTTTCCATCTCCTTGTAAGGCATATCTACTGCACCTTTGCGGACGATGAAAATCAGGTCCATCTGCGTAACAATCTCCTGCTCATGATGACGTACAATTTCCTTGATCATGCGCCGCATACGGTTTCGCACGACAGCGTTTCCGATTTTTTTGCTGCATGATACGCCCACCCGGAATTGCTCCGTATCTTTACGGCGGCACCCATACACCACAAACTGATGATTGGCAAACGATTTTCCATAGCGATATACGCGGCTAAAGTCCGCCCGGTTTCGCAGACGCAATCTTTTATACACGGCGCTTCTCCTTGCTGTCCCCCATCCACGTTATTGACGGAGGCCTCATTACTGATTTAGTATAGGCTTTCTTGAACGACGGTAAACCGCCCAGGCGACAAATATATATTAAGGTAAGTTTCCAACCAAAGGGAAACAAAATCCAGGTGTAAAACTCTCATTTAAGAAAAAAAAGACCACCTCGGTGGTCTTCACATGCATTAAGCACTCAGGACTTTACGGCCTTTCAGGCGACGTGCAGCCAAAACTTTACGGCCGTTTTTCGTGCTCATTCTTTTCCGGAAACCATGAACTTTTTTACGTTTGCTAACGTTCGGTTTGAATGTAGGTCTCAATGTATTGCACCTCCTTACAAGGAAATACTTATGTGATGAATCATTTTCATCTTCACAGAAAACACCTTTATATATTTAACCACGTTCAATTGGAAAAGTCAACTGAAATGCACTGCCTTGCTTCCTCTTTTTCATACGCTTTCCAGCATTTGAGATTCGTGTTCTTCCAGCCAACCCTTCTGCCAACTATCCATTGGACTAAACCAAGGCCAAAAGTTATCCCCAACAAGAACTGAAAACCGTCGTGTTAAACCCCTTTCAGGTTATCCACACCTCTCGCAAATCACTCATTATTTTTCCCGCTGTTTAAAGTTATTCACATGTGGATAAAGAATATTTAGTTCAAATTTTCTAAATTGGTTTCGGATTGTATCCGCTTTAAATGTGAGGTTTACAAGTTTTCAAGAAAGGTGTAGGATAAAAAAACATCTTGTATACAAGTATACTTATTGCTTTCTTCAGCGGCGGCCTCACCGTATGTTATGATAAGTAACTGTACGGATTACTTAATTTTAGGAGCGTTAGCCATATGCAGTTTCCATCTTCCTGGCTTCAAGGAGCATCCCGCGGTGAGGCCATAGCATGCGAATTAAGGCTGAGAATTATTAGCGGAACCCTTCGGCCTGGAGAAATTTTGTCGGAAAATCGAATTGCTGCTGATTTCGACAGCAGCCGGTCGCCTGTTCGCGAAGCGCTGAGAACGTTGTCTAATGAAGGTCTGATTCGCCTTGAACGGATGGGTGTTGTGATCCTGGGCTTGAATATGAAGGATGTCGAGGAGCTGTACGATGTTCGCTTTCTCATTGAAAGCTTTGTGCAGCAGAGACTGGCTGCCGATGTACCCCCATCATTAATCACGAAGCTGCGCAACATCATCGACAAAATGCAGCTTGCCGGCAAACACCATGATGCTGTCGAATTTGCCTATCAGGATCTTACGTTTCATGAGACCATTATTGAAGCGGCTGGGCATACCCGCATTTCGCATTTGTGGAAGAGCATCAGATATGTCGTGATGACGGTCATGCTGCTGACAACACGCCGGGTATTTGCTCAAGGCGAGGGCAAAGTAAGCGCTGTAGTCGAGAAGCATCGATCACTTGCAGCAGCGCTGGAATCGGGCGACAAACTTCTGATCCAGGCCGGGGTTCGCACATATTTCAAAGACTCGGGTCAAACGTTGCACGAAAGCTTTGAATTTTAATGGAGCTTCTCAGCCAGCAGCTTTGATAAGGAGAACTCGCAATCAATCCGCTGTGAATGATTGCAAGCAACTTGTCGACAAGTATACAAAATTCGATTTTTTTACTTTTTAGGGCATGATAATCTCTGCATGATTTTTAATCGTACTGCTGCAAGCAGACAGCTGTTATGTGTCGTTACGACGATTTGTAAGCGTTTGTTTATAACTCAGACAAAGGAGTAATCTCATCATGAGCACTATTTTCGGACTATCCCATAATGCGACACTGCTGGTCTGGACGTTGATTGCCATCATCTTCCTGATCCTGTTGATCTCCAAATATAAATGGAACCCGTTTATTACCCTTCTATTATCTGCATTGATGCTTGGTTTATTAACGGGAATGAAACCAGCCGATGTTATATCCTCCATTACAGGAGGTCTTGGCGGTACATTAGGCACAATTGCCATCGTTATTGGACTTGGCACCATGCTCGGCAAGATGATGGCCGAATCCGGCGGAGCCGAGCAGATTGCTACGACCCTGGTGGACCGTTTCGGTGTGAAACGAGTGCATTGGGCCATGATGATTGTTGGTTTTATTGTAGGTATTCCCGTTTTCTTTGAAGTGGGCGTCATTCTCATGATTCCGATCATTTTCACCGTGGCCCGCAAAACGAACATGTCCCTGCTTCAGATCGGAATTCCTATTCTGGCTGGTCTCTCAACTGTACACGGGCTTGTTCCGCCGCATCCGGCCCCTATGATTGCAATCGAAGCCTATAACGCTGATCTGGGGAAAACGATTCTCTACTCCCTGCTGGTCGGTATTCCTACAGCGATTATTGCTGGACCTGTATTCGGTAAATTTATCGGCAAAAGAATTCATACCGAACCGCCAGCAGAGCTCGCTGAGCAGTTCTCAGCCAAGAAGAACAGCAATCTGCCCGGATTTGGCATTACCCTGTTTACTATTTTGCTTCCGGTCATTCTCATGCTCATCGGCTCTATCGCAAATATCGTTGATCCTGAAGCAACAAGCGGCTTTACCGTTTTCAGTGAATTTATTGGTAATGAAATTATTGCCCTGCTGATCGCTGTTGTCTTTGCCCTCTTTTCACTCGGCTTTGCGCGCGGATTCAGCAAACATGAACTATCCCGTTTCACCAGCGAATGCCTGGCACCCACTGCAACGATTATTCTCATCATCGGCGGCGGCGGCGCATTCAAGCAGGTGCTGATTAATAGCGGCGTGGGCAATGCCATTGCCGAATTCGCCACACATGCCAATATCAATGTCATTCTGTTCGCCTGGCTTGTTGCTGCCCTCATTCGCGTTGCAACCGGTTCAGCTACGGTAGCCATGACTACAGCGGCAGGTATTGTAGCCCCCGTGCTTGCGCTGACACCTGGAGCTAATATTGAGCTGGTTGTGCTTGCTACGGGCGCAGGCTCTCTCGTCCTGTCCCATGTCAACGATGCAGGCTTCTGGATGATTAAGGAATTCTTTAATATGAGCGTTGCTCAAACACTCAAAACGTGGACCGTTATGGAAACACTACTTTCCGTTGTTGGACTGCTCTTTATTTTGCTGCTGAGCACTGTGGTGTAAAATTAAAATATACGTGTAAATCTGTTTAACTGCAGTCCTGTCTTCAACAATGGGTTCTCAGTTCTTTAAAGAAAGAGGGATCTCTCTATGACCAACTATATGATTGGAATGGATATCGGCACTACCAGTACCAAATCCGTGTTATTCACAGAGCAAGGCGAGGTGATCACGACCTCCACTCAGGAATATCCGCTCTACACCCCTGCACCGGATGTAGCAGAACAGGACCCCGAAGAGATCGTGCAGGCAGCTATTCGCTCGGTACGCGGCGTGATGAGCGAGAGCCAGATTTCGGCTGATCAGGTTCTCTTCGTATCCTGCAGCTCGGCCATGCACAGCGTCATTGCCATGGATCAGCAGCATCAGCCGCTGACACGCTGCATCACCTGGGCAGATAACCGCAGCGCAGCCTGGGCGACCAAGCTTCAGGAGAATGGCGTTGGCCATCAGATCTATCTGCGTACAGGCACACCCATTCATCCGATGTCACCCCTGACCAAATTGATGTGGCTGCGCCATGATGAACCTGAATTGTTCCAGCGCACGGCAAAATTTATTTCGATTAAAGAGTATTTGTTCTTCCGCCTGTTCGGGCAATATGTTGTCGATCATTCCATTGCCTCCTGCACCGGGCTGCTTAACCTGGAGCAGCTGGACTGGGACAAGGAAGCTCTTGATCTTGCAGGCATTACAGCCAATCATCTGTCAAAGCTTGTACCAACCACCTATACAATAGAGGGAATCCATCCCGAATCGGCTGAAAAAATGTCCCTCTCCCCCTCTACGCCCTTTGTCATCGGCGCAAGTGACGGGGTATTGTCCAACCTTGGTGTCAACGCGATTGAACCAGGTGTTGTCGCTGCCACCATTGGCACCAGCGGAGCGATTCGCACCGTCGTTGATCGCCCTGTAACCGATCCGAAAGGCCGGACCTTCTGTTACGCCCTGACCGAAAATATGTGGGTTGTAGGCGGACCTGTGAATAACGGTGGCATGCTGTTCCGCTGGGTACGGGATGAGTTCGCTGCATCCGAAGTGGAGACGGCCAAGCGTCTTGGCATAGATTCCTATGACGTTCTGACCAAAATTGCGGAGCGTGTCGCGCCAGGCTCTGAAGGACTGCTGTTTCATCCGTACCTTTCGGGCGAACGAGCCCCGCTCTGGAACCCGGATGCCCGCGGCTCGTTCTTTGGGCTGACACTTCACCATCAGAAGCAGCATATGATTCGTGCTGTGCTTGAAGGCGTAATTTTCAATCTCTATACCGTTCTGCTGGCAATGGAGGAGCAGATTGGACAGCCAACCTCGATACAGGCTACCGGTGGGTTCGCACGCTCTCCACTATGGCGGCAGATGATGTCCGACATCTTTAATCAAGAGGTCGTTGTACCCGAGAGCTTCGAAAGCTCCTGTCTCGGCGCTGTTGTGCTCGGCCTTTATGCTACAGGGCGAATCAAGTCTCTGCATGCCGTCTCCTCTATGGTTGGTACAACTCACCGGCACACACCGATCAAAGAGCATGCTTCCATCTATCGGGAGCTGCTGCCGATCTATATTCGTATTTCACGCAAGCTGGAAGAGGAATATACAGATATCGCAGCTTTCCAACGCAAAATGTCTATGCCTCATATGTAAAAAGAGGAAGGCCCCGCAGCCCAAAATCGGCTGCAGGGCCTTCCTCTTTTTGATCATTTCCCTACCTCACTCTAATGCAGATACCTGTGTCCGGCAGCAGGCCCGCCTACCTCTTTTTTCAAAATACGTCCTCTTTACCCGATCCTCGACCAATCAATATAGATGCTATTTGAACAAAAACAACCATGAAAATCACCATTCTTTTACTCGTAGTCACCTCATGAGTGTGAAAGACACATCCCATGCATTGGATCATTTTACATCTGCCCAGTTCATCGCAGTCTTCAATTTATCCACAACGAGGTTATTCACATCCCCGGATCACTTTTGCACACAAACCCGCATCTTTCGACGGATATCCTGTGTATAAAATAATTTGTCCTATTGGGTCATTCTGTCGAAACTTAAACAATTTATAAACAATATATTGTGTTGTGACTAAAAATTATACACAAGTTATTGAATTTGTGGATAAAATCTCGCCATACGTTGAAATGCGGGGCTTCTTTTGCTATGATTGTATTACTTTTGGATGTGAATATGTGATCTGACCTATAATATTATCAACAGCCTGTGGATAAAGTTGTGAACAATTTTCCGTTGTTCATTCTTTTTTTGTTTTTGACCTGCGGGGGTTTGGGGATAAATTCCGGCAATATATCTCGTATTTCGACACTGCATCATGGCTTAAGCCACACTTGGAACATGTAAAAGGAGTGACAGTCTGTGGACAGCCATACTTCTGATTTATGGCAGCAAATTTTATCAATTATACAAAACAAACTCAGCAAACCCAGCTTCGACACCTGGTTCAAAGCAACGAAAGCAACCAAGCTGAATGATCAGACGATCGTTATCTCCGCCCCAACCACGTTTGCCGTCGAATGGCTGGAGAGCCGTTATACCAAACTGGTCGGTTCGACGGTCTATGAGCTGCTTGGCAAACAGGTCGATGTGAAATTTGTCATCGAAGAGAACAAACCTGTAGAGCCAGACCCTCAGCTGCCTGCGCCTACGCCAACGGTCGTTCAGGAAGAAGCGGTGCTCAGCATGCTGAATCCAAAATATACGTTCGATACCTTTGTCATCGGGCCGGGCAACCGTTTTGCCCATGCCGCATCGCTGGCGGTCGCTGAAGCGCCCGCCAAAGCGTACAATCCTCTTTTCCTATATGGAGGAGTTGGACTTGGCAAGACCCACTTGATGCACGCAATAGGACATTATATTTTGGAGCATGATCCGAGCAGCAAGGTGGTTTATTTGTCATCTGAGAAATTTACGAACGAATTCATTAATTCGATCCGGGACAATCGCGGGGAAAGCTTCCGCAACAAATACCGGAGCGTAGATATTCTGCTTATTGATGATATTCAGTTCCTGGCCGGAAAAGAATCAACTCAAGAGGAATTTTTCCATACGTTTAATGCGCTGCATGAGGAACGGAAGCAGATCATCATCTCCAGCGACAGACCACCGAAGGAAATTCCAACCCTGGAGGAGCGGCTGCGCTCCCGGTTTGAGTGGGGTTTGATTACGGATATTCAGCCTCCGGACCTGGAGACGCGGATTGCCATTTTGCGTAAAAAGGCGCGTGCGGAGAATCTTGATATTCCGAATGAAGCGATGATGTATATCGCGAACCAGATCGATACGAACATTCGAGAGCTTGAAGGGGCGCTCATTCGTGTTGTTGCATACTCTTCACTGACCAATCAAGACGTAAGTTCCCATCTGGCCGCTGAAGCCTTGAAGGACATCATTCCTTCCAGCCGTCCCAAAATGATCACAATTCAAGACATCCAACAAAAGGTCGGCGAGTATTACAGCCTCAAGCTTGAAGACTTCAAAGCACGGAAACGAACAAAAGCTGTTGCTTTCCCGAGACAGATTGCTATGTATCTCTCTCGAGAACTAACTGACTTTTCTCTGCCCAAAATCGGGGAAGCTTTCGGAGGACGAGATCATACCACCGTCATTCACGCCCATGAAAAGATCTCTCAAGCGATCAAGAACGATCAGGATCTCTATAAAGTTATCAACAACTTAACCGAAAAAATTAAGAATCCAACCTGAACAAGTCCCAAGCCTATGCACAACGTGTACACATGTGGATAGGCTTAATTTTATGGGTTTAACCCTACTTATCCACATATTCAGTGCCCCTATTACTATTATTACTATAAAGAACTAAAGATATCTTCTCCAAAAAGCCGTCGCAAAGAACGGCCTTCGGCCTATCGATAAACACCTTTTCAATACCAAACCAGAACAGGCTCAACCTAAAAAATCCGCTAGGAGTGAAATCATGAAAATCAGCATAATGAAAAGCTATCTTAACGAGTCCATTCAGCAAGTATCCAAAGCGATCTCCAGTCGTACGACGATCCCCATTCTGAGCGGTATCAAATTCGACGTGAATCACCAAGGTGTGACGTTGACAGCAAGTGACACGGATATATCCATTCAGTCCTTTATCCCGCTTGAAGAGGGAGACAAAAGTGTGGTTCAGGTGGAGCAGCCAGGAAGCGTTGTGCTACCAGCCAAGTTTTTCGTAGAGATCATCAAAAAGCTGCCTTCGCAGGAAGTTCATATGGAGGTCAAAGAAAATTTCAACACCTTTATCTCCGCAGGCGCTACCGAGATTCAGCTCGTTGGTCTGGACCCGGAGGAGTTCCCGGTGCTGCCAAGCATTGAAGAGAATCAAACGGTATCCATTCCTGGCGATCTGCTGAAAAATATGATCAAGCAGACGGTATTCTCTATTTCTACCCATGAAACGACACCGATTCTGACAGGTGTACTGTGGAGTCTGGCAGATAACGAGTTGAAATTTGTGGCAACGGACCGTCACCGTCTTGCTACACGCTCGGCAATGCTGGATAATGCAGAGGGCATCCGTTTCAACAATGTGGTAATCTCGGGTAAAACGCTGAACGAGTTGAGCAAAATTGTGCCAGATCAAAACACACTTGTGGATATCGTTGTTGCAGACAATCAGGTATTGTTCAAAATTGACCGCGTATTGTTCTATTCCCGCATTTTGGACGGAACATATCCGGATACTTCTAGAATTATTCCAACGTCCTACAAAACAGAACTTGTTTTGGATACAAAAAAATTAAGTGAATCGATTGACCGGGCTTATTTGCTGTCGCGTGAGGAAAAAACAAACATTGTTCGCATGCAGACGATGGACTCCGGCACGATTGAAATATCCTCCAGCTCCTCTGAGCTTGGTAAAGTAAGAGAAGAGATTGAGCCTGCTGAATTTACGGGTGATCCGCTCAAAATCTCGTTTAACTCCAAATATATGCTTGATGTGCTGAAAGTTGTGGAAAGTGAGCAGCTGATGATTGCCTTCACCGGTGTCATGAGCCCGATCATCCTTAAACCGCTGGACGACAGTCACAGCCTGTACGTCATCCTGCCTTACCGGACGACCAATTAACGAAAGGAAGATCATGATGAAACAAGTATCCATCCGTACGGAATACATCAAGCTTGACCAATTTCTAAAACTGGCAGATTGCATCCCCACTGGAGGCATGGCCAAAGCGATACTGCAGGAAGGGCTTGTACGTGTGAATAAAGAGCCTGAGGAACGTCGTGGACGGAAGTTATACCCTGGGGATATCGTAGAGGTGGACGGAGAAGGCACATTTGAAGTGGTTGCCGAATAGAAGAACCAGGGTGCAATCCGGCTGCCTCCTGACGGACGGGAAAAAAGGGAGGTTACCGCGTGTTTGTGAACAGCATAGAGTTGCAGCAATTCCGCAATTATGAACATCTGAAGCTGGATTCATTTGGTCCCGTCAACCTGTTGATTGGACAAAATGCTCAAGGCAAAACCAATCTGGCCGAGGCTATTTTTGTGCTTGCACTCACCAAGAGCCATCGTACCTCCCGGGATAAGGAACTGATTCGATTTGGCGAGGACCGGTCACGACTTACAGCTGAGGTCGACAAAAAATACGGAGCAGTCAAACTGGAGCTTTCCTTATCGCAGCAAGGCAAAAAAGCGAAAATCAACGGGCTGGAGCAGCGAAAATTAAGCGATTTTGTCGGGACACTTAATGTGGTGATGTTTGCTCCCGAGGATCTGGAGATCGTCAAGGGCACACCGGGGGTACGCCGCCGGTTCCTTGACATGGAGATCGGGCAAGTGGCTCCAGGGTATCTATACCACCTGCAGCAGTATCAAAAGGTGCTGGTGCAGCGGAATAATCTGCTCAAGCAGCTGTGGGGCCAAGGAGCATCCGCCCAGATGATGCTGGAGATCTGGAACGAGCAGCTGGCAGAGCATGGTGTTAAAATCGTCAAAAAAAGGAAACAATTCATAAAGAAACTGCAAAAGTGGGCTGAAACGATACATCAGGGCATCACCGGAGGCGGTGAAGTCCTGCGCCTGGCCTACCTTCCCTCCTTCAGCGAAGCGGCTGAGGAAGATGAAGCTGTCTTAATGGATCAATTTATGATAAAATTATCACAAATGAAAGAGCAGGAGATTCGCCGAGGCACAACGCTAAGTGGGCCGCATCGGGATGACCTGTCCTTTTTCATTAACGAACGGGAAGTACAAACGTATGGCTCACAAGGGCAGCAGCGCACTACAGCGTTGTCTCTTAAGCTTGCGGAAATTGAACTGATTCATGAAGAGATCGGAGAATATCCGGTGCTTCTGCTGGATGATGTGTTATCCGAACTCGATCCTTTTCGCCAAACCCAACTGATCGAAACATTCCAAAGCAAGGTACAGACCTTTATTACCGCTACGGGAATTGAGAGCCTGAACGTTGACAAGCTTAAAGATGCCAGTATTTATCACGTTCATGCCGGACAGGTGGAACGCTAAGGAGTGAGGGCTTATGTACATTCATCTGGGCGGAGAAAAAATCATCCGTTCTTCCGAACTGGTTGCTATTTTTGATATATCCATCGAAAAATCTTCAAAAATATCGAAGCAGTACGTTACACATGCCGAACAGGAAAAAACCGTTGAGCATATCGGCGAAGAGGAAGCAAAGTCCATTGTTGTGACGAAAAATATCGTGTATTATTCACCGATTTCCTCCGCTACGCTCAAGAAGCGTGCTCACCATTTTCCTGATCTCTAGTGTTATTGCAAGAGAGAACTTCGGTGCTGCTTATATTTTTAAGTTAACGCATATTCAAGATATTGAATCTATAGAAGTAGGTGAAAGGCATGTCTATGAATCAATCTTCATATGGTGCAGATGAAATTCAGGTTCTTGAAGGACTGGAAGCCGTACGTAAACGTCCGGGGATGTACATCGGTTCCACCAGTGCAAAAGGACTGCATCATCTGGTCTGGGAAGTAGTGGACAACAGTATCGATGAAGCGCTGGCGGGTTACTGTGATCATATTGAGATTACCATACACGAAGATAACAGTATTACCGTTGTAGACAACGGACGGGGGATTCCGGTTGGTGAACATGCCAAAATGAAACGCCCTGCTCTGGAAGTAGTTATGACTGTTCTCCATGCAGGGGGTAAATTCGGCGGCGGCGGCTACAAGGTATCCGGTGGTTTGCACGGTGTGGGTGTGTCCGTTGTTAACGCTCTTTCCGAGAAAGTCGTGGTGACAGTTAAAGTTGACGGTCATATCCATCAGCAGGAATATCGCCGTGGTGTTCCGCAGTATGATCTTAAAGTCATTGGTACGACAGATGAGACGGGGACAACGGTAACATTCCATCCTGACCCGGAAATCTTTACAGAAACGACCGTATACGATTACGACACGTTGCTGACACGGGTCCGCGAGCTGGCTTTTCTGAACAAAGGCATTGGCCTGACTCTGACGGATGAGCGTACAGGTGCAACCAATTCCTTCATGTACGAAGGCGGGATCATCGAATATGTATCCTTCCTGAATCAGAAGCGCGAGGTGCTGCACGAGAATCCAATCTACGTTGAAGGTGCGCGGGATAACATTCAGGTAGAAGTTGCACTGCAGTACAATGACAACTATACCGAGAATATTTATTCTTTTGCCAACAACATCAACACCCATGAGGGCGGAACGCATGAATCCGGCTTCAAGAGTGCGCTCACACGGATTATTAATGACTATGCCCGCAAGTCGGGTGTAATTAAAGATAGCACCGGCAACTTGTCTGGTGACGATGTGCGGGAAGGTCTGACGGCCATTATCTCGGTCAAAATTCCTGAGCCGCAATTCGAAGGACAGACCAAAACCAAGCTCGGAAACAGTGAAGTGCGTGGTATTGTAGAATCGTTGTTCGCAGAGAAGCTGCAGGAGTTTCTGGAAGAGAATCCTTCCGTATCCCGTCGCATTTTGGAAAAAGGTTTGCAGGCAGCTCGCGCCCGTGAAGCGGCGCGTAAAGCTCGTGAGTTGACACGCCGTAAAGGTGCGCTGGAAGTCAGCTCCCTGCCAGGTAAACTGGCGGACTGTTCATCCAAGGATGCGTCCATCAGCGAATTGTACATCGTCGAAGGAGACTCTGCCGGCGGTTCTGCTAAACAGGGGCGTGACCGTCACTTCCAGGCTATTTTGCCACTGCGTGGTAAGATTCTGAACGTGGAAAAGGCACGTCTTGATCGTATTCTCGGTAACGCTGAAATTCGTGCAATTATCACTGCGATGGGAACAGGGATCGGGGACGATTTCGACATCTCCAAAGCACGTTACCACAAAATCATTCTGATGACCGATGCCGACGTCGATGGTGCTCACATCCGAACACTGCTGCTGACCTTCCTGTATCGGTACATGCGCAAAATCATTGAGGCCGGTTATGTATATATCGCACAGCCGCCACTTTTCAAGATTGAGCGCAACAAGGTGATTCGTTATGCGGGCTCGGAGAAAGAGCGTGACGAGATTATTGCTTCCCTGGGAGAGAACGCCAAGTACAACATCCAGCGTTACAAAGGTCTGGGCGAGATGAATGCCGGACAGCTGTGGGAAACAACGATGGACCCGGAAAGCCGCACGATGCTGCAAGTATCCATCAGCGACGCGATGCTGGCTGATGCCATGTTTGATACATTGATGGGAGATAACGTTGAACCTCGTCGTGATTTCATTCAGGAAAATGCAAAATACGTGAAAAACCTCGATATTTAATGGATTTGCGAAGAGGCGCCTGTGAGGGCGCCTTTTTTATATTATGAGTGGTATGCGCTTATTTATCTGGCAGTCCGTCGTTTAAAGGCAGAAGCCTGCGCTTTTGAAACTTTGGAAGTTTTCTTTTTTGTTTTACTCTTCTTGGAAGCGGGCAGACGTCCATAAGCAATCGCATAACGTTTGATCTTGCGATAGGCCTCTTTGTCAGGCAACAGACCAAAAGCGTAGATGCCAGGCAGCGTATTGACCTCCAGAATCCAGGGGCGGCCTTGATCATCAAGTGCAATATCAATGCCGATCTCCTTAAGTCTGGGAAAGGTGCTCTGCAGCTGAACTGCGGTATGAATCCCGAGCCGATACAATTCATGCTGCAGCTTTTGGAATCGATCCTTTTTGAGCTGAGGGAGTACCAATTCTTCAAACGTGGCGAGCCTACCTCCCCCGTGAATGTTTGTGATGATTTTCCCTGGTGCAGCGAGTCGGCCCAGAATACCTGTCGTTTCCCAGTTATGCTGCAGGTTCTTCTGAGTTAATACACGCAGATCAAAAGGCAAATCTTCATGTTTCATCAAAGGAATGCCCTGCTGAATGATATAGTCACGCTGCTGGATGCGTTTGTTTATTGCTTGTTCCAGTTCATCAAGAGAATGAAAGACCTGCTCCTCTGTTCCATGCTGGAGATGATAGGTGAGAAGCTCAAGCTTGCCTGGTTCGGATGGTTCAGAATTGGTGGAATGTTTAGCTTCTGTAGTTTCTGTAGCTTTTGTACCTTCTGATTCTTCAGACAGTTCAGCATCGTTTGTCTCGTTTGCCTTTTCTTCAGGTGCAGAAGCTGCCAGAGTGACCCGTGTTGTCTTCACACGCATTACGCCGTTGCCATACGTTCCGCGGTCCGGTTTGATATAGTTCGCCGGGAACAGCTCGGTCATCCGTTCCAGTGTTTGCCGGCTGTATTTTCGGGTCACGGGTATATATTCATTCACATGACGACTGCGCTGAAGGACAGTTGTTTTGACCCATTTGCTGGAGACACGCTGGATACTCAATGTGCATCAGTCCTTTCTTGTTTTGATCGGCTCGTCTGAGAGGCTGCATGCAGAAAATCAAAGGACAAGAGACGATTTCAGTGGTATAATAGAGGAATATGGCGTTTTGTGCTGTGGGCTGCTAAACTTGTAGTTTGTTTGCCAGCTGGGAACGGCTCCAGCCTTAAATTAGACAGTGCATATGCCGCTTTTCTAGCATTGTATGTGGTTTTGGTGAGGAAGGCAGGGCTAATCCCCAGACTCACATAAGTTCCTGGAAGAAAGGCTATTGCCCAGCAGACGTTTAATTGTGTAACTTTTGTGAAAGTAATATAATAAAGAGTAGCGTTCTTGCGCGGTTGTAGCCTTGTTAGGCTTTTCACATATATTATTTTTTTCGAAATGATTGATTTGGAACGTTGGTTAAAGGACAAGAAGGAGGTCCAGCATGGCGGAAGAAATGAACTCGCAGATTAAAGATCGGGATATTGGCGTCGAGATGCGTGAATCGTTTATGGATTATGCGATGAGCATCATTGTGAGCCGTGCCTTGCCTGATGTGCGTGACGGATTGAAGCCGGTTCACCGGCGCATTCTGTATGCAATGTCGGAGCTTGGTATGACACCTGACAAACCCCATAAAAAATCGGCCAGAATCGTCGGCGAAGTTATCGGTAAGTATCACCCTCACGGTGACTCTGCGGTATACGAGACGATGGTACGGATGGCTCAAGATTTCTCCCTGCGTTATATGCATGTGGATGGACACGGTAACTTCGGTTCAGTTGATGGCGACATGGCTGCAGCGATGCGTTATACCGAGGCGCGTTTATCCAAAATCGCAATGGAAATGCTCAGGGATATCAACAAGGATACAATTGATTTCCAACCGAACTATGATGGTGAAGAAAATGAACCGGTAGTTCTGCCGTCTCGTTTTCCTAACTTGCTTGTTAACGGTGTCGGCGGTATCGCTGTTGGTATGGCTACCAATATCCCTCCTCATAATCTGGGAGAGGTTATTGACGGCGTACAAGCGATGATCAAAAATCCGGATATTACATCCATGGAACTGATGGATTATATTCAGGGGCCGGACTTCCCTACATCGGGTTATATTCTGGGACGTTCAGGCATTCGCCAGGCTTACCAGACTGGACGCGGATCGGTAACGATGCGTGCCAGAACGAATATTGAAGAGAACAACAATAAAGCTCGCATCGTCGTTACAGAGCTTCCGTATCAGGTGAACAAGGCAAGACTGGTTGAGAAAATTGCTGAGCTGGTACGTGACAAAAAAATCGACGGAATTACGGATCTGCGTGATGAATCTGACCGTAACGGTATGCGGATTGTGATCGAGCTTCGTCGGGACGTCAATCCTGGCGTGGTGCTGAACAACTTGTACAAGCATACATCGATGCAGTCCACGTTCGGTATTAACATGCTGGCGATTGTGAACAAAGAACCGAAGATTCTGAATCTGCGTGAAGTGTTGTATCACTACCTTCAGCACCAGATCGAGGTTATTCGCAGACGTACCCAGTTTGAACTGAAAAAAGCAGAGGCTCGTGCCCATATTCTGGAAGGCTTGCGTATTGCACTGGATCATATCGACGAGATCATTGCTTTGATTCGTTCGTCCAGCAATACAGATGCCGCTAGAGAAGGTTTGATTGAGCGCTTCTCACTCAGCCACGATCAGGCTCAGGCCATTCTGGATATGCGTCTGCAACGTCTGACAGGCTTGGAACGCGAACGGATCGAGAACGAATACAACGAATTGATGGTTAAAATTCGAGAATATCGTGAAATTTTGGCTAATGAACATCTTGTGCTTGAGATTATCAGTACAGAGCTACAAGAGATTCGTGAGCGTTTTGGTGACGATCGCCGTACCGAGATCACTGTGGGTGAAGAAAGCATTCTTGATGAGGACCTGATTCCACGTGAAGAGGTTATCATTACGATTACACATACGGGTTACGTGAAACGTTTGCCTGCATCGACATACCGCAGCCAGAAACGTGGAGGACGTGGTGTTGTCGGGATGGATACGAAGGATACCGACTTTGTCGAGCATCTGTTTGTAACCAATTCTCACAACTACCTGATGTTCTTCACGGATAAAGGTAAGGTATATCGCCTGAAAGCTTACGAGATTCCAGAGCTTGGACGTACAGCGCGCGGGACACCAATTATCAATCTGATTCAGATTGAGCAGGGAGAGTCCGTCAATGCGGTTATTCCGGTGCAGGAATTCGAGAGCGACAAGTATCTGTTCTTTGCGACACGTCAAGGTGTAGTGAAGAAAACACCACTTGAGGATTACACAAACATCCGTAAGGGTGGTCTGATTGGTATTTCCTTGCGTGATGATGACAGTCTGATTGATGTGAAGCTGACAGATGGCCAGCAGGAGATTATCATGGGTACAGCTCACGGAATGTCCATTCGTTTCTCGGAAGGCAATGTTCGTTCCATGGGACGTAGTGCTACCGGGGTTAAAGGTATCACGCTAGATGATCAAGATGCAGTTATCGGAATGGATGTTGTCGATGCTGAACTGGATGTATTGATCGTTACAGCCAAAGGATACGGTAAACGTACACCAGTCAGTGACTATCGTATGCAGACTCGTGGCGGTAAAGGGATCAAAACGATCAATGTTACCGAGAAAAACGGTGCTGTGGTTAGCCTCAAAATGGTTAAAACGGAAGAGGATCTCATGATCATTACGTCCAGCGGTACGTTGATTCGTATGAGCATGGACGGCATCTCAACGATGGGTCGCTATACACAGGGTGTCAAGCTGATTCATATCCGTGAGGAAGATGCTGTTGCTACCGTTAGCCGAATTGATAAAAATGAAGAAGAACCAGATGAAGAGAACGTTGAAGCAGCGGAAGCTGGAGTATCCTCTGATTCAGAGTCAGCGCTGGAAGAAGGGTTGACGTCCGGAGGAGAGGCCGATGTTCAAGGTGAGGATTCAGGTTCAGAAGAATAATATAATTATCTTGTCCTAAATTGCGAAGAAGATCGAAAACAAGATGTAGAAGATTGAAAACAAGATATGGAAGGGCTCCCTTTGGGGAGCCTTTTTGGTATGGAGAAACGAAATGAAGGCAGGCTCCAAAATCTAGGATGTACAGCCTGTTTCCTGAGTAATATAATGGGAAATAACATGAGAAACCGGGACTATGGTCTTGTATTGTCATCATCTTTAAGAAGAACGATGAGTGAGGGGAATCAGTATGGGATTAATTGCTCTGTCCGAAGTGAAACCTGGGTTGAAACTGGGCAGTGATGTGCAGACATTGCGCGGCAATGTGCTGCTGCAAAAGGGGAAAATCATTTTACCCAAAGATGTGGAAGTTCTCAGAGCCTTTATGATTCATCAAATTGATATTGAACAGGAGAAGGTAGCGGCTGGAAGCAGCAGTTCTTCAAAAGGGGTGGCTGGAGCATCGGGGACAGCAGCTGTTGCAGAGAAGAGTGGGGAACGCACTGGCACACTTGTCTCAGCACCCGTGAGTACACTGCAGGATGAATACGAGAAGATGGTTACCATGACCAAAAAAGCTTTCCTCTCCTCTCTGGCAGCTGAACTGCCTGTTTATGAGCTAAGAACACAGCTGGAGACGCTCTTTGTACACCTCAAGCAGTATAATGTGCTTACCTTTAGCCCTCGTGTGATGAAAGAACATGATTATATCTACCATCATGCTGTATTGAGTGCCATTACTTCTTATCAGTTGGCTCAATGGGTGGACCTTCCTTCGAAAGACTGGATGCAGGTTGCCTTTGCAGGATTGTTCCATGATATCGGCAATAACAAAGTTGATCCGCAGATTCTGCATAAACCCTCGTCTCTGACTGTGGAGGAGCAGGAAGAGATCAGACAGCACACCAAGTATGGTTATCAGATACTCAAACAAGCTAAAGCAATTAATGAGGGAGCCAGACTGGCAGCATTACAGCATCATGAAAAAGTAGATGGATCAGGTTATCCGTTGCACCTTACCGGCACACAGATTCATATCTATGCGAAAATTGTAGCTATCGCGGACATCTTCCATGCAATGACACTGGAACGAATCTATCGTAAGGCACAGTCCCCGTATCTGGTACTGGATCAGATTCAAAGCGAGGCTTTCGGTAAATTGGATCCTTCAATTGTGAATACTTTTGTACAGCGTTCCACCCAGATTCATAATGGCATTCGAGTGAAACTGAGTAATAATCAGATTGGGGAGATTATTTTCTCCGATCGTGACCATCCGACTCGCCCTATGGTATCTGTGGAGGGAACGATCATTAATCTGATGCAGCAGAGACAGTTATATATCCAGGAAGTGCTCGGTTAGCAACTAACGAGTGTTGAAATGGTTGTAGGCCTCCTCAGAGACGGGGAGGTTTTATGTTTGTCACGTTATTTTTTAGTAAAAGAGATATGATGAGATCATATATTGCTCTCCAGCATCAGGTATTCGATTAATTTTAAAAATAACACTTGCATTCATATTATATACATGGTATATTCTAATTCCGGCCAAGAAAACACAGTTTACGCGGTGCGGCAAGCAACTTACAAAAAAGCTTCGAAAGAAGCTTGAAAAAAGAGCTTGCAAAGTTGGTTCGGAACATGGTATGATATAAAAGTTACTGAAGCGAACGAGCGATGGTGACAAAATAAGTTTGATCTTTGAAAACTGAACAACGAGTGAGTAATCATTCTGCTTGCAGAATGAATGTGAAGGTTTTTGGTGCATGCCATCTGGCTGTATGAAAACTGGAACAACAATGAGATTTTTAATCTCGTCAGATTCAAAATGAGCTAATCGCTCTTTTCAATACTTTATTGGAGAGTTTGATCCTGG
>NZ_JACHKG010000050.1:0-29263 GCF_014203995.1 Paenibacillus sp. JGP012
GCTCATTTTGAATCTGACGAGATTGTTAATCTCATTGTTGATCTTGCAAGCAAGATCATTACTCACTCGTTGTTCAGTTTTCAAAGATCAAACTTATTTCGTCACTGTCGCTCGTTCGCTTCAGCAACTCTTATATCTTATCATGTCCGAACCAACTTTGCAAGTTCTTTTTTCAAGCTTCTTTTGAAGCTCTTTTGTAAGCTACTTGCCGCACCGTGTAAACTGTGTTTTCTTGGCCGGAATTAGAATATACCATGTACAAATTTATAATGCAAGACTTTTTTCAAATAAGTTTATAAAGCCCATCTAATGTTTCTTCCATGTATCCACATCCCTTCCTCGCTCACATTCCTCTAATCTTTTCAATCTGAATAATAAATGATTACACCCATCACCTTGAAACTATAACTAACTCCTATGCACCCAAGCTTTATCTGGACACCAAGCCACACATGACTAGCAGGGAAGTCACGTTCATCATCCACCAGCAACTTCGATACATGACACAGCTCCCCTGCGTTACTCTCTATCAAGCGTTTTCTCCCCTTAAAAGCATCTCTAAAACACACTTCCTTCTATAGAATCGTTTTACCTAATGCAGATGCGATCAATCCAACACCCAATCTCGCCGTATGCCGGTTCTGGTCCAGCAGTGGATTCACCTCCACCAGTTCCATAGACACAACATGATTGGATGAAGCCAGACATTCCATTGCAAAATGTGCCTCGCGGTAGCTCAGCCCTCCCGGTACAGGTGTGCCTACTCCAGGTGCCTCGCGTGGATCAAGACAATCCATATCAAAGCTGACATGAATACCATCCGTATCACTCCCCGCAATAATCAATGCCTGCTCTATCACGTGCTTCATTCCCAATCGGTCGATATCATGCATCGTGAATGCCTGAATGCCCATTGCTCGTATCTGCTGCTTCTCATATAGATCCAGATCACGAAGCCCGATATATACGAGTTTAGATGGATCAACAAACGAACCGGCCCCCCTAATCTGTGACAAGTTAAACGTCGAATGGCCCAAAGCTGCAGCTAAACTCATACCATGCATATTGCCCGTCAGACTATGATCTTCCGTATTAAGGTCTGCATGGGCATCAAACCAGATTACACCAAGCTTCTGGTAATGTGCTGTTAAGCCGGCCAACGTTCCAATTGCTACACTATGATCACCACCAAGCACAAGCGGGAATGCGCCTTCTTCCAAAGTACTTGATACTTCCTGACACACTTTCTCAGCTACCTGCTGAACTTCATTCAAATACTTTGCCGTAAGGCGACGTGTCGGAACGTTAGTGGGCTGAACCGGACAGTCCACACGCACTTCTCTGGTCAGTCGATAACCCAGACTCGCAATTTCCCGCTTCAGACCGGCAGTTACAAGCTCATCCGGACCAAGTTCAGCCCCGTTTCTCGCACCGGCTAATCCGAAAGGAACCTTAATCAGAGCTATTTCCTTCTGACGGGCGGATGCTTGAGAGGTCTGGCGGGCATCACCCTCCTGCTTCATATGCGCTCCTGCGACCGGAATGTTCTCATTCTTCATCAGTACCAGCTCCTTTTATCGTCGTGGTTGAACGCTAACCATTCCTGGGTGAAAAACTTTCGTTAAGCGTCACATAATACCTCTCTGATTACCTCTAGAGCCCAATCAATCTCTGACTCCTTGATCGTTAGTGGAGGTGCGAAGCGGATCGTCGTTTCGTGAGTTTCCTTGCATAACAAACCGGCAGACATCAAGCGTTCGCAATACGGTCGCGCAGAACTTTTCAGCTCAACACCGATAAACAGACCTTTACCCCGAATATCCTGAATGACTGAACTACGAATCCCTTGAAGCTGTTTCATAAAATAATTCCCCAGCCGCTCTGACCGCTCCGCAAGCTTCTCATCTTCCAGAACATCCAGGGCGGCAACCGCCACCGCACAGGCGAGCGGATTACCTCCAAACGTAGAGCCGTGTGATCCAGGTTCAAATAAATCAAGAATATTGGCCTCGGCAGCAATGGCCGAGATTGGCATTACCCCACCGCCAAGCGCTTTGCCCATGATCCAGATATCAGGCTCAACGTGCTCCCAATCCGCAGCAAACCTGCGGCCTGTTCTTCCAAATCCGGTCTGGATCTCATCCGCCATCGTCAGAACCCGGTTCTGTTTACATATTTCAAACGCTTTTGCCAGATATCCGTCCGGTGGTATGATGATTCCTGCCTCACCCTGAATCGGCTCTACAAGGAATCCCGCCGTTTGGGGTGTGATGGCTTGTTTCAATGCCTCCAGATCACCATAAGGAACGATGCGGAACCCGGGTGTGAACGGCCCAAAGTCCTTTTTATACTCTGGAGATGAGGAAAAAGAAGTGACGGTCAGGGTCCTGCCATGAAAATTGCCGGAGCATACAATGATCTCAGCCTGATTTTCCGCTACGCCCTTGCAACGGTATGCCCATCTTCGTACAGCCTTCACTGCTGTCTCCACCGCTTCTGCCCCGGTGTTCATCGCTAGTATTTTGGACTTCCCCGTAAACGCAGAGAGCCGCTGGTAGAAAATAGCCGCAGCATGGCTGTGAAATGCTCTTGATGTCAAGGTGACCTTATCTGCCTGTTCCTTCAGCGCTTGAATAATAACAGGGTGTCTGTGCCCATGATTCAGGGCTGAATATGCACTTAACATATCCATATAACGGCGTCCTTCCGGGTCCTCCACCCACACACCTTCTGCTCGCTCAATCACAATAGGAAGTGGATGGTAATTAGGTGCCGCATAGGTTTCCGACCATTGAATGAACATTTCGGTATCCGACATGTCCTCACAACCTTCCGCGTAATATTGTATACAAAATACAATACCAATGTATGCAAGCCGCCTCGCCTTTACGACTTCATTCCTCTTTTTCCGCAGATGTCCTCATCTGAATACCTTCCAACTAACAGAAATATAACTAAGAAACGAATAATTTGTTCCTAAAATACTCATTCATCTGACGCATCATAGAGCAAGCGAATAATTCTGTGATTTGTATACAATATACATAATATGATATACGTTGTTGTAACCATAATACTAGCAAAACCTATGTGCAATTGACAACGCTTTTCTAAACATTTTTTATATTATAATTCCAGAAAATGTTCTATTATTTCCCCGGTCTTCTCCCCCGCTGGAAAATGAACTTGCTTGCCCAACTCCCCCCTCGATGTTAAGATGATTAAAACCTGAAACACCCCGAGCGGCGTGCCCTGCATGGCTTTTCAGCCATTCAATATCACAATACATACAGAAGGGAGAGTTTGGTATGGAGGTACCTAAATATCGGTCCTTGAAAGATCATGTTTATGATTACATTGCCCAGAAGATTCAGGACGGGACCCTGCTTCCCAACCAAAAGATTAATGAGGCCGAGATTTGCAAAAAGCTGGACATCAGCCGCACCCCTACCCGGGAAGCTTTATTTCAGCTCACCTCTGACAATCTACTGCAGTATATCCCGCGCAGGGGATTTATTGTTGCTCCTTTTGACACAAGCAAGAAGCTTGAATTCTCTCAGGCCATTGGTGTGCTGGAGGCTCTCGCCGCTACACTTGCTGTGGATCAGCTCAAACCGTCTGAACTGCTTGAAATGGAAGCCCTGATTGCCCGAATGGATGAAGACATCAGCCGGCTTGATCTGGCCGCATACAGCAAAAATCAATATCTGTTTCACAATCTCTACATCCAGCGCTGCGGGAATGCCACCGTTATTGAAATGTTAAACACACTTAAGAACAGCTTCATAAGGCAATCTTACGTCAGTGATAACAAACCGAAACTATCCGAGGTGCTGCATGAAGTTAACGAAGAGCACCGACAGATTCTAGGCGCTTTTCGTGCAAAGGATAAACCACAGCTTGAGGCACTGCTTAAACATCACTGGCGCATTATTGATAACGATATGCTCTAACATGCGTGCTTTGAATGAATCTCGCTAAAATTACGGTATTTGCCTACCAATCATCAAATTCAATAAATAAAAGGCAGCTCAGATCATAACGATCGTGGGCTGCCTTTCGTTTATTCGGAACCAGAACCGACTGGAGCTCTCGCTGTAAATACAGCATACCCCAGTCTTTTCCCGTATTTCAGAAGCAATCTGTCATTCGTTCGACTCATACGCTGTATTCTTTTATCCTCCAGCCAATTCATATCCATCTCACGCAGAGGATCGTGATCCACGCCCCATTTACCCATCGTACGTGAGTGCTCCTTAACTTGAATGCGAGAGAATCCGCATCTCCTCAGTCTTTTCTTCCAAGCCCCTACGGTCGCCAGCGTTCGTATACCATAGAATTGCCTCAACCTGCGGCTCATCAGCTCTGTTTTCCTTCCTGAGAGAACCATTTCCCGATCCACCAGTAATCCTCCAGGCTTCAGCACTCTTGCATACTCGGTGAGTGTCTTGCGCCACGGTGTAAAGATAGTGACGGATTCAATAAACACCACATCCACCTGATGATTGGGCAGAGGTAATGCTGCAGCATCCGCTTGAATGAATCGCACATCCACCCGCTCCTTACGCGCACGTCTCACTGCCTTATCCAGCATATGACGATGCAGATCAATCGCAGTTACCCGGTATCCCTGATGCGCCAGATGACATGCCGTCCTTCCCGTACCACATCCAACCTCCAGAATATGAGCACCAGCAGGTAGTGAAAGTGAATCAAGCAGCTGCAGTGTTGCCGAGAATCCGCCAGGATGCGCACTCCCTTCTCCCAGACGAGCCAGCAGATCATGATAATCCACACTTTCCCCTCCTTCCTTCCCCCTCCAGTCTATGGAGTAAATACAAAATCGGCGCCTGACTATGCCAAAATCCGGGTACTCATCCATACCAATTGGTTCTATTTCTACTATGATATACAAACCGTTGATTTCAAGCGGCAAACCGCAATATTGAGGGGGATATGCATGCACAGAATTCATCCGGTATGTGAAGAAACTTTGTCACCGCATATGGGACGCCCTGTCTGTCTTGTCATGAAAGACGGCAAGCATATGTATGGCACACTTGGAGGATGCCGGGATGGAAAGGTGTACTTGAATGGATGCTTCCAAGGTCCGCGCCTGTGCGCTGTCCAATCCAAGCAGCAGCTTCGCAGAGTAAGTACAAAGAAATTGGCCTCAGCCAAAAAAGCCAAATCGTCAGCCTATGGGGGCTACCCTTATGGTGGTGGATACGGTTACGGATACGGAGCAGGTTATGATATCGCCTTGATCGCAACACTATTCCTTCTTCCGTTCCTGTTCATCTAAGGTATCCGTAATAGATAGTTCTTGTAATTATATTAGTAAGCAAAAAACCTCTTGTTGTTCCATTCACGGAGCAACAAGAGGTTCTTTTTCCTGCAACAAAAAAGCATCCGTCATCAACGAATGCCAGTAAATTCATATTTAATTCCGCACCTCGCAGCGGGTGTGATGTGTCTAAAAAAAAAACACCTCGTGAGAGGCGGGTAAGCTATATTAAATCCGATTTCCTTTAGACATCGTTTTGAGATTGCTATTCGAATTTTCAAGCAATGGCAGCATCCTAGTCGTACTGACCATCTCAGAAGCACATATCGGACAAGTAGGCACGCTATCAAACGCAAAATTGTCCCGCATCCATCCTTTGCACGTATCACTCGTACATTCCCAAATTGCTGCATCAGCCTGTGGGATTTCTTCCATCGGTTTTTTGCGATTATACATGACTTCTACCCCCTTTGTTATGGAAACACATCTTACTGACGTTATTTCACAAAAGCCACTGCTTAGCGGAAGTGTAACATCCGCCTAACTTCTGCCTCGACAACGGTTGGGCCAACTTTCATCTATGTTCAAAAAAAGAAGCTGCCTTTACCATTATAACATGTTAAAGGCAGCTATGCTTTAATTACAGTTTTACAACTTCTTCTGCTTGAGGACCACGGTTTCCTTGTACAATTTTAAATTGCACGCGTTGACCTTCGTCCAGCGTTTTGAAGCCTTCGCCTGTAATAGCGCTGAAGTGTACGAATACATCTTCTCCGCCTTCAACTTCGATGAAACCGAAGCCTTTATCAGCGTTGAACCATTTTACTGTTCCGTTTTGCATGTGAATTACACCTCCAAATAAAAATTAACATGTTCCTTTGTTCTTTGCAGCAAGCAAATAAAAATTCACACATTGAAAAAGGTACCAGTCATAAAATATAAGTGATCGCCCTTTACAATATGTGAATTAGGTTTTCCACTCTGCTCTGTACAACTTAATTCTTAGTATAACGCTAATCCATATAAAAAGCAAACCTTTGTATTTTCTTTTCAAACAGCTTTGGAAATACATGTTTATTAAAATTTTAGAAAAACGGTCCATCCTGTCGCCACCAAAGGAAGCTAACGATATGCGGTCTTATGAAAGGATATGCAGTTCCATTCCAACTTATACATGGTTTGCAAAAATGTTCTGTTCTTGCATATCCAACATAACCAAACACCTCTACAGAACTAAGTTGATTCCAGCGGTAAGTGAACTAGGTCCAAGCCCACATAAAAGCATCGCGGTCCCAAGCTACACGCCCGCCGTGAAGCTTGCGGAATGCCTTTTTCACCTCTTTGGACAAGGACGCATTGCCATTTTCGTTAACAAAAACAAACTGTTCTCCAAAGTTTACTCTTACATATTCTATAGCTGCCTCCTGCCGAAGCGTGCCTGTGAACTTAATCTCACCAACCATCCATTCAGCAACATCCTGGGCTGTCTTTTCCATCATTTCACCTGCCGTTCATCCGTATAGAGGGTCATCGTGCTTGTCTAGCATGAATCCCATCCTACTGAGTATAACACGACAACAGAAGAGACAGGAAAATCAGAAGATAAATCAAGCTGCGGAAGATGAAAAAAAGCTCGGCTGCATGAGAATGCTCTTTCAGAACGATATGATGGGTGCTCTTTCAGAACGATTTAATGAAACGTTAGGGAGTGTTCCCCGTACAAGTTTCACAGAATATAATACTGAGCAGAGCACAACCGGAACCTTCAGCCATGTACGGAGTCCAATGCTTATGCTGCCTACAGTACAGCATATAACGTATGAAAGTAACAAAAACGAGACTTATGCATGTCCATTTTCCCATAAAATCAGGTATGGCTTATCCCGTTATCTGTCCATTATAGTATTACTTAAGATTTAAACCATTGAAGGGGCGCTGTCTCTGATTAGCGTCTATTATATATAGCTCGGTTAACGATGTGTTAAACGCATATTAGGTCAGGGAGGACTTTATGAAAGCATTCTTTCAACGCTGGGGACATTTGCTGGCTATTCTGTGCATACCATTACAAGGCTCCATCTACATGTTTCTGGGCAGTCAAGCAGGAGACGATGTCTTCTATAATTATGCCTGGATCGATACACAGATTCCGTTCATTAAAGAATTTATTTTTCCGTACGTCAGCTGGATGCCGATTCTGTATCTAAGTTTTCTCTATCTGGGTGTTACCAACAAATCACTGTACTGGCGCACACTGCTTATGTATAACGTCGGGGTAATGGCCGCCAATGTTTGTTTTGTCGTGTTCCCTTCGTACGTTCCTCGCCCGGAAGTAGGCGGAACAGATATCAGCAGTATGCTCGTGCAATTTATCTATGCGAATGATGCACCAGTGAACTGCTTTCCAAGTGTTCACTGTCTTACCAGCTACTTGTTATTTATCATTCTCAACCGACATTTGAATGCCAAACCTTCAATACGAATCATCGGGTCGGTCTGGTTGTGGCTCATTATTGCTTCTACTGTATTTGTGAAACAGCATTCTCTGCTTGACGTTGTAGGGGGCATTATGTTTGCGGAAGCAGCCTACTGGACTGTGCATCTTTTTGCCAAACGTCTGGGGCACGCTCGAGAGAAAAGCAAGCAGCCACTCAGAGCAACGCAGCAGCCAAGCCGAAATGCTTAACATACAAAAAAAGAGGGCCGCAGCCCTCTTTTTTTGTTATCCATGTACACACACATCATTCAGACTACAGGTGGACGTTCCTGCAGCAGATCAGAGGGTGGACTGCCCATAAGGCGCTTGAATACACGGTAAAAATAAGAAAGGTCACGATAACCGAGAAATTCGGCAATCTCCTGAATGGAAAGCTGCGACTCGGTGAGCAGGTACAGTGCCCTTTTCATCCGCTGATCATGAACGTATTCGCTAATCGTCTGATTCGTTATGCTTTTGAACAATGCAGCCGCATAGTTGGGAGACTTGCCAATCTCATCCCCCAGCTCTTCTTTCGTTACTTTTTCCCGATAATGCTGTTCAATGTAACGTTTCATTCGCTCCACATACCGATGCCTCTCCGGCGGAATCACTCCGCGATCCAGCTCCCGATTAATATAAATCAGCACTTCCATCAATAAGGCTTGGCTCATCATGACATAATAAGAAGGCCGTTCTTCCCATTGTTGCTGAATGGATTTCATTCGTTGATGAAGCAGTTCGTAACAGCCTGGTCTGTGCCATAAGGCATGATGCTGTTCAAGCGCAGGTAGCCCTCCTGCCTCATCCTGCTTCAATAAAATAACGATCTGCGTATGCGTAACTGTGGGAATGCTTTTGCCGTAATACGGTACCCCGCCCGGAATAAGCAGCAATTCCCCCTTCTGCATGATCTGTTTATCACCGTTCACCCAATATACACATTTTCCATAGGTAACCAGACTAAGACGCCAAATTCCTTGTGGCTGCGCGGTTTCTTCATACCAGCCAACACCATTAATATGAACGACTTCAAGTGGAGTAACCATATAACACCTCGATATCGGACTATACTCCAATCATTGTACTATAGTTCATATCTTGATTCGACAGAAAACGCTACAATAAACACATAAGCACTAAATATGAGGAGGATATCAGCATGTTGAAAACCAAAATTATTTGTACCATGGGACCTGCTTGTGACTCAATCGAAACGTTAAAAGTAATGATTCAGGAAGGCATGACCGTGGCCCGTTTGAACATGGCACATGGTGAGCTGGAGGATCACGTAAACCGGATTAACAATATTCGTACAGCAGCTGCTGAACTGAACAAATATATACCGATCATGATGGATATTAAAGGTCCGGAGGTTCGTATCGGTAAATTGAAAGAGGCTTCCGTTCATCTTCAGGCCGGGAAAGAGCTGACGCTGACAACGGAGGATGTTCTTGGTGACGTGGATCGCATCGCTGTTAACTATCCTGAATTGAATCTGGTCGTTAAGCCAGGAGATCGCATCCTGATCGATGACGGTCTGGTAGATCTGACGGTATTGTCTGTTGAAGGTTCCGAGATTCACTGTAAAATCATCAGCGGCGGTATCTTGAAACCACGTAAAGGTGTGAATCTGCCAGGAATCAAAACGACACTGCCAGGTGTAACAGAACGCGACGTTATGCACATCGGATTCGGTATCGAGAACAATATCGAGATTATCGCGGCTTCCTTCGTTCGTAAAGGGGATGACATCCGTGAAATCCGCAGCATTTTGAAAGAGCGCAGTCAGGAGCATGTACAGATCATCTCCAAGATCGAGAACGAGGAAGGCATGACCAACCTTGACGATATCATTGAAGCATCCGACGGGATCATGGTTGCGCGTGGCGACCTCGGGGTAGAAGTGCCAATCGAAGATGTCCCGATGATGCAAAAGGAAATGATTGATAAATGTAACAAAGCCGGCAAGCCGGTTATCGTTGCTACACATATGCTGGAATCCATGCAAGTAAACCCGCGCCCAACACGTTCTGAAGTAAGTGACGTGGCCAATGCCGTGCTGCAAGGTGCAGACGTGGTCATGCTGTCGGGTGAATCTGCTGCTGGTAAATATCCGATTCAATCCGTTCGTACGATGGCTGCAGTTGCACGCCGTGCGGAAACGATGATTGACTACAAAGAGCAATTCGATCAAAAATCGGCACAGCAAGTGGCTGATATTACCGAAGTCATCAGTCAAGGGGCAGTAAGCTCTTCCCTCGTGCTGAACGCAAAAGCGATTATCACTTCAACAGAGAGCGGCTTCACGGCTCGCATGATCTCTAAATATCGTCCAAAAGCTCCGATTATTGCTGTAACTCAGCACGAAGAGGTTCTGGCGAAAATCTGCCTGCTCTCCGGCGTTATTCCGGTTATGGGTGATAAAGTGACAACAACAGATGAAATGTTCGAATCTGCAACACGCAACGCAATTAAAACAGGTTACATTGAAAAAGGGGACATCATCGTATTGTCTGCCGGTGTACCGATCGGCCAATCCGGTAACACAAACCTGATTAAAATCCTGCAGGTATAATACGCATTGTGCTTACAAAATAGGATGAACTTAAAAAATCCACCAGGATGATTGAATCCCGGTGGATTTTTTAATTTTTCCCTTGTACTTATTTATTCTGTCATCGGAGTGTTCCGTGTAAACATCTTATTTCAATTGAAATCGTTCTACAGGTTGCGCGAATAGTTCACCAGATCCTGTGACATATTATTGATCTCATCCATAGAAGCATTCACCTGCTGTGTCAGTGCTGCCTGGTTCTGAGTCAACGTGGACATGTTGCCGATATGCTGTAAAATATGGTCAATCAGCGTTTTCATCTTCTGCATGCTGTCTTCAATGTTAACTGTGGCCTCTGAGCTATGATCGGCCAGCTTCCGCACTTCACCTGCTACTACGCCGAATCCCAGACCCAGTTCACCTGCACGCGCAGCTTCAATGGCTGCATTCAAACCGAGCAAATTCGTCTGACTGGCAATTTCACGGATAAACGCAGTAATATTTTTTGTATCCTCTACACTATCCCTCACCTGAGTTGCCGCATCAGCAGATAGTTCCTGAGCGTTAACCAGTTCCTGTGCCTGATCCGTAATCGAGTTAATACCACGCACCATCTCTTCGATGGATTCGGACAACTGCTTCGTTTTCAGATTCATCGCTTCTACAATTTGCTCTTTATTCTTCTGGTAAGTAATATCCCGAATCGTTCCTGCAACACGAAGCGGAACGCCATTCTCGTCACGAATCGTTTCGCCTCCGGCATGATACCAACGGTACTCCCCATTTTTGCGCTGCAAACGGTAATCCAGATCATACGGCGTTCTGCCGCTGTAGTCATTCATATGTTTGGCAAACTCATTGACTACGCGATCATGATCCTCTGGATGTAGCCGGCTGCTCCAGCTGCTGAATACGTTAGGAAAGTCTTCTTCATTATTAAATCCGAGCTCTTTCCGGAATTGCGGCGACCACCAGAATTCATTGTTGGGATTCACCACGTCTCCAGCAACCACCGTCATATCCCATGGTGCCTCTACGAGCGCACGATTAACCAGGTCATAACGCGTTACGAGCGCTTCGAGTTCATCGGACTTGCGCTTCTCCTCATGGATGTCAAACATTACACCAATCAATTTGATTGGTTTACCTGAAGCATCTTTCATGAGTCGGCCAAGGCATCTGAACCAGCGTTCTTCTCCACTCTTCATAATCATACGACTTACCGCATTATACCCCACTTTATCGCTCGGATCATTTACATGTTTGATAATTTCCTGCGTTAAATGAGGTCTGTCCTCCGGATGGACCGATTTAGTCCAGCTTTCGTACACATTCGGGAAATCTTTTGGATTGCTGTAACCAAGCATCTCGCGAAACTCATCTGAGAATGAAATGACATTATTGTGATCCAGCGGATCACCTGCAACAATCTCCGATTCCCACAAACCCACATGTAATGCTTGATTGAGCATGGTAAGACGCATATGTATAGCCTCATGCTGTGACTGCATCAACTGCACAGCCTGCTGCATGTTTTTCAAAATTTCATTATCCGCTTGAACAAGATTGCCGTTCTCGACTGTCCACGACAAACCCTTCTTGGCATTCTCCAGTAAATTACGGCTGTACTCCAATAACTGTTGGTTTGAATCCACACGACTAGATTTGGTTGCTTCGTTACGTTTCAGAAACATCTCGATATCCCCTCTTAAATAAGGTATTTTAATATGTATTTCGACATGATAAGACAATAAGTGTAGGGCTTAAGTCACAAATAATAAAAAAAACGCAAACTTCCGCTACATAAGCAGAAATTCGCGTTGTTAGATGATTCTTTCAATTTTTAAAGAATGTTATTGGTGCAAAAGCACAACCGGTTGCTACCACCCGAAGTTTATCGTTTTGCCGGTCTCAACCCACGTCTTGATGCTGCTCAGAATCATCCACCAGCTATTCTGTGCATTGGCGAAGGAAGGATGATTATCTGTAAACTCGTCATTCGTAAGTGTCAGCTTGGTGCATTCTCCAACAGTCTCTAGCTGGAAGAGCACCCTTGATTGGAGATCCGCATGATTGGCATGATACGAAGGTCCGGGATGTTCACGGTAACCTAGACTGGACAGCGGTTCAAATTCAAGAATCTCCCCGTATACATGAACCGTTTCCTGCCCATCATTCCCCGGCCCGACATAGGCAAATGGCTGTCCAGGCTGAAAGTTGGATCGAAGCTCACTGCCAAAGAAGCTGCTGCGCGTTCCCTCAGGGGAAATCAGGGCATTCCATACTTCTTCTCTTCCTGCATTGATATAAAATTCATATTTTAACACCACATCGGTTCACTCCTTTTATCTCACCAAGCATATAGTAACTTCTTCATTTCTATCCTATCGTTATACCCAAACCATGTATTGTAAAAACGCGACAACAACGGATTATCCTTTATAATGATATCATCAAATCGAATGAGGAAAGAGAGGACGCAGGGATGAAACGGACAAACCAGCAGATAACTCCCTCTTTGGGAATTCTTCATCTGGATAAGGGACAACTGCAATATCAGCTGACACGTCTGCTCCCGGCCGATGAACTTAAACCTTTTGTCAGACATTATTGGATGGTTTCCTGGAATCTTGAAGGCAGTGAATCATATCCTCAGCATGTGGTGCCCAATCCCTGTGTCAATCTGGTGGTTGAGCGAAACAAAACCTTTTTCTTCGGGCCTTCTGATCGAAAGTTCACTTACTCTATTCACGGTAAAGATCATGTGTTCGGTGTAAAGTTTAAACCGGGAGGATTTTATCCCTTTCTTCAAGCTCCCGTATCTACACTCTATGGAAAACCGCTGGAGGTATCCAGCCTGCTAGACGTCAGCGCCGCGTCGCTTGAAGATGTATTGCTGGGGGATATCCCGCTTGAACAGAAGGTTAAGCATATGGACCAGGTACTGTCCGCATGTCTTCCTGCGGAGGATCGGGAAGCGAACTTGATCCATAACATCGTACAGCACATCGAGCAGGATCGAGATATATTGAGAGTAGACGAGCTATCCACCCGTTTTAATCTGCACACACGCAAGCTCCAGCGTTTGTTTAGTCAGTATGTAGGCCTCAGTCCCAAAACCGTAATTCAATTATATCGACTTCAAAATGCGGCTGAATGCATAGAACAAGGTTTAACCTGTGAATTAAGCCAGTTATCGCAGGACCTGGGATACCACGATCAATCCCATTTTATTAAAGACTTCAAATCCGTAATTGGCAGCACACCCGAAGAATACATGCAAGGGTCTGAATCTGTTCCATCTGATAAAAGCAGAAGCCGTCTGGAATGACGATCCATGCAAAATATGCCTGCCGGGATACTAAGGCAGGCGTATAACTTCAACGGTGTCACCTGTGTTAATGACACCCTCACGTTCAACTGAACAGACAATACCGCGTTTTTTGCGTGCGGCTGGCACGAATTTTTTGCGCAGACCCTCCAGCCCATAGTGCTGTTCAATCACTTTCCCCGGATGTACACAGGGCAGGTTCTCTCCTTCACAGATCAGTCCAGTTCCATCTGGAAACAGAAGGCGTGTGCCCGCGGGCAGCTCCGTCAATCGCTCTATGCCTCGAACCAGGATGTTGGCTCCAAGCCACTCGGGGCGAACCTCTGGAATATTCATCTTCTCGGCAATCAAAGCACACTCTTCCTCGGAGACAATGCTGATCTGCCTGCGATTAGCTATCATTGTCCCGCGTTTGTAGATTTTCTGACGGGAATCGGCCGGTCTTAACAAACCGTAGTGTCGATCACCCGGAATTCCGGCGAGTTCAATATCAATGAAGGGCACAACCCTTGTCTCAAATGTGGATGGATCATCAGCCAGCAGAACAAATTGAACAGTTCCCATAGTATACCCTCCCCTTCTGTGTGCGATATGGCTTGTTTTGGCTATGATAATTACTTACCCCATCTATGAACCTTTGACAATTTGCAGAACCTGATAGAACTATCATCCCCATTCTATGCGGTAGTAATGACTGACAATGATCATTCAATTTCATGATACACTATTTAATTGCGAAAAATTATTTGACCCTTTCTACCTGTATGCTAATCTTATATAATAGGTACGTTAGTAAATTCAATTACATAATAGAAAGCAGGGTGCTTCTCTTGATCGGGACAATCTTTGTTGCTCTTGTAGCCATTGAACACATCTATATCATGATTATGGAGATGTTTATGTGGACTCGTCCACGCACAATGAAAACGTTCGGCACAACTCCGGAGTTTGCCAGCTCCACCAAAGCTCTCGCAGCAAACCAGGGTTTGTATAACGGCTTTCTTGCCGCCGGTTTGATCTGGGGACTTGTGTATCCGGATGCCAGTGTAGGGCTGCACATTCAAATTTTCTTCCTGGCTTGTGTCATTATTGCCGCTCTCTACGGCGGAGTAACCTCTTCACGCTCCATTATTATCAAGCAGGGCCTGCCTGCAATTATCGCTCTGCTGCTCGTATTGTTCCTGTAACTTCCGGAGAGCAGTGGCGACCTGCGACTTTACATCTCTGATATGATAAGGTATGAAGAATAACATACCTATCACCAGATGAATCTGGAAGCAGGAAGGAGAACAGATCATGGGACTGTTTGACAAGCTACGTCGGCGCAAAAAGGAGAACGTTGAATCCGTCGCTGCGGCCCAGCGAACAGATCATAGTCAAACCATTGTCGGATTTGTGCTGCTGGAACGGGAAGACTGTGATTTTGAGCTTTTTATCCGTAACATGGAGAGAGAATGGAATATTAAAATTGAAGAACGTGCCGAGGAAGGCAATCTCTTCTTTGAAGTTGACGGGATGCAGGTCGTGTGTGCTCACATCGCTGCTCCTGTTCCGAATAAGGAGGTTGAAGAGAATGCCAGGTTAAATATCCTCTGGCCCGAAGCCGAACAGGTGACATCAAGGCATCAGTCTCAGATCATCGTCTCTGTACTGAATGCAGCGGACGCAATTGAAGGTCATGCCCTCTTCACCCGAACTGCCTCAGCACTGTTACAGCTTGATCATGCGCTCGCAATCTATATGTCCCCGCTTGTTGTTGAAGCAGGACAGTATGTAGAAGTGAGCCACGGTCTTAAAGAAGGTGAACTGCCTGTCCCGCTCTGGGTGTTCATCGGCCTGTATCAGAACGAAGCGGGCGCTTCCGCATATACATACGGACTGTGCAACTTCGGTAAAGATGAGATGGAGATCATTGGTTCGTCAAAGCCGTTAAGTGATGTGTTCGAAATGATGTTTATGACTACAACCTACGTGGTGGAGAATAACGTTACCTTGCATGATGGGGAAACTCTCGGATTCACGGAGCAACAAAAGCTAAGCATTACTCGCTCCAAGGGCATCGCTACTGAAGGAGACAGCTTGAAGATTGGCTTGTAGCCTCCCTCCTGGTGGGCTCTGGCATTCAGAATGATACGTATAATGACCTTAGATAAGAGCCGTTCAGGAATTTATTCCTGGGCGGCTTTCTGTAATAGGCATTCCACTTGCGTTTGCAATCCGACATACATGATGCATCTGAGAGAGACCCTTCATTTAACTGTATTTTACTCACATAGAAACATGTAGTCCATAAGAACTACAATCATATGAAATCCATGTTTATTCAGTGTAGAAGATAGTATAATTAATAGGCTAATAGACTTATATAATACATAAACTTATGAATGAGGAGCTGCTTATATGTCAGTCAGACGTTTAGATTCAACGAAACCGATTATTGAGATTACTTGGGAAGGGATCGTGTCACCAGAGCAGGTTGAAGAAGTCAATGCGCAGGTCGAGGAAATGGCTCCGCAACTGGGGAACTCATTTGATGTGCTGGTCAATATGATACATATGAAGGCTTTTCCACAGGATACCAAGGAGAAAATTGTCGAGCATCAAAAACTTCTCAAAGACCTCGGCATGAAACGAGCGAGTGTAGCTGTCGGCGGAGCCATAGCCAAGATGCAGCTTCATCGCATCTCGAAAGAATCAGAACATCAGACTGAATTTCAATGGGAAACGTACGATGAGGCATTGGCATTTTTGTTGAATTAATTAAGCAGCTTGTTCCCCGCTATACTCCTATACACATTAAGGGTGTTTCCTTCTGGAAGCACCCTTTTTTATTGTCCTGATCTTTACCCCGATTTCAAAACTTTTTTAAGAATGGTATGGAACCATACTATACATTTTGAATGAGTATTGTCGATTTATTTCATATGCTGGGGTTATTCCCTACACAATGATGATAGCTATTATGCTTGCGGGGGAATTCAAACTAGTAGAGATATAACAGCATTAAGCGAATTTCAACAGATTCAGGGTCGGAAAATGCAGAGGGTGAGAGGAGCTCTGCCAGTATGACACGAGTTTCATTCACCAGAGAATTAACACACTAGGAGGAAATTTAGATGAAGCTCAAACCCAAATTAATGGCAATGTTTCTGGCCGCAGTGCTAATTACTGCACTGCCTCTTGCCCTTCTCGGTCTCTATCAGACAGAAAATCAGGCCACTCGCAATGTTGAATCTCTTCTGAATGGATTAATGACGTCCGCGACCAACCAATTAGAAGGATGGATTGACAGCAATGCCAAGGTTGTTGAGACCTTAGGCTTTGTCATTGAGCAAGCGGTGCCTGAAGGCACACTTACCGAAGATTATTTTAAAATCATGAACATGGGCAATAACCAACAGAATTTATCCGATTTGTATTTCGGCTCCGAAAAGGACGGCGCCTTCATGAATGGATCAGATTGGACACCAGAAGCTGGCTATGATCCCCGTCAGCGTCCTTGGTATGAACAAGCCAAACAATCCAATGCTTTAATATTCACTGATCCTTATCAGGATATGATGACCCAAAAGTATGCTGTATCCATGGCGATGCCAGTACACAACAAGCAAGGTGATCTGGAAGGTGTCGTTTCCGGCGTTCTTTTACTGTCGACATTAACGGATACGGTAGAAAAAATAAATTTGAACGGACTCGGATACTCTTTCTTAATAGATAGGAACGGGCTGCTTCTGGCTCATCCTGACGCTAAACTCGTAAACACTTCTGCTAAAGAAAATTCCGAATTAAGTCCGATGCTGGCAGATATGCAGAGCAATGCTTCAGGCCAGCGATCGTTCCATTATAATGGCGAAGGCTACCTGCTGTTTTACAAACAGATTCCGAGTACAGGCTGGGTGATTGGTTCTGTTATCTCAGAGAAACTCGCATACGCCGAATTTTACCAGTTGCGTAATAATTACATTCTCATCATTGGTGTAACACTGCTGGCTGTACTGGCCGGGGCTTACTGGGTTGCTGCTCTGTTTATCAAACCGTTGAAGCAACTGCATCAAACCTCCATACAAATGTCTGAGGGTGACTTCACGGGGCGAGTGAAGGCTAAGGGCAAGGATGAATTTGCCGAACTGGGCAGCGCATTTAATCAGATGTCTGATCAACTCGGCACACTGCTGCGTCAAGTTACCGGCTCAGCTGAACGAGTCCACACGATCTCGGAAGAAATGCAGGAGCATACAGATAACACCAAACGCATCGCAGAGCAGATTTCGATTGCAACAGACGAGCTGGCTCAAGGGTCCAGTACGCAGGCTGAATCCGTCTACAATGGTTCAGGGCGCCTGGCTGAAATGAGCGATAGTGTTGGTGGTATTAACGACAGTGTCGAACAATCTGTCGTGATGATGCGCGAAGCAGGAGAAGCTATGCTTGCGGGTCTGCAAGCTGTTGAGCACCAGGTTATGCTTGCCGATGGCAACCGCCATTCAATGGATCGGGTGGGTGAGTCGATTACGCTGCTGACAGACAAATCGCAGAAAATCGAGGGTATTGTCGCTATGATTCAGGGCATTGCTTCCCAGACCAATCTGCTGGCGCTGAACGCATCTATTGAAGCAGCAAGGGCGGGAGAACACGGGCGCGGCTTTGCGGTTGTAGCTGAGGAAGTTCGCAAGCTCGCGGAACAATCGGCCGACTCGGCCAAAGAAATTATCGTGCTGCTTGAGGAAATTCAGACAGCCAGCGGTCTGAGCGTAGGTGAAGTTCATGCTGCAGAACAGGGGATGGAGCAGCAGGTCGCTGCTGTGCACGAGATGCGTGAGTCCTTTGTTCGAATCAAGCAGTCTATCGACGGGATTGAAAAACAGCTGAAGCAAGTATCTTCTGCGACTACAGAGCTGGACGACAATGCAGGCAAAGTGGCCGAGATCATCTCCAGCGTTGCCGCTATGTCGGAGCAGAGCGCCGCTTCTACGGAGGAAGTAGCTTCCTCCACACAGGAGCAATTCAATTACATCACCAGCATCGCTGAACGTTCGAATGAACTAGCGGAGCAATCGAAGGCACTTGCAGCCGAGGTGAAGAAGTTTAAAGTGTAGCTGTACTCTGACGGGTTATGGAAAACCTGAAAGAAAGCACGCCAATGCACTGCTCGCTGGATTCCGAATGAAATGCACCAAGATGACATGTCAGAATTGAGCAGCATAACATAGCAAATAGACCTCAACTTCCACCATTTGGTGAGATGAGGTCTATTTGCTATGCTTACTTGCCCTGAACTGCTGGTGCTTGGCCTGCCGAATCTCGAACAACCAGCTCTGGCTTGAGCACAATTTTCTGCGCGGTTGTCTGTTCGGCCTGTATTCCATCCTTGAGTTCGTCAATAAGCAGATCCACTGCATGGCGCCCCAAATCCTCTATGGGCTGGGCAACCGTTGTCAGCGGCGGATTCGTTACGGAAGCGAGAATGGTGTTATCAAATCCGATAATGGATACATCATGCGGCACACGCAGACCTAATTCCTTGGCCGCTTGAAGTGCACCAATCGCCTGGATATCATTACAGCAGAAGAGGCCAGTGGGATAGTTCTGCTCGCCGAGCAGTCTTAGCGCTTCTTGTTTAGCTGAACCGAGATCTGCTGCCGATTCGCGAATCTGAATCGGCTCCAGCATATGTCCTGCCTTGTTAAGAGCCTCGCGGAAGCCGCGCACCCGCTCCTGACTGCTGCTGACTTTGGACGGCTCTGACAGAACTGCCAGGCGTGTGTGCCCCAGTTCCAGCAGATGCTGTGCAGCCAAAGTTCCGCCCAGCCTGTCGTCAATGGTGACGGTATGCACCGACAGAGCAGGCATATGGCGAGCAATCAACGCAACAGGCATGGATTGCTGCAGCAGCGGTGACAGAATCTCGGCGTTATCGATCCCTGTTCCGATCATCATGCCATCGACTCTTTTTTGCTGCAACAGATTGAGGTACCGCTCCACCCGCTCGTCCTTGTTATCCGTACTGCAGATGACTACGCTATACCCTAGCTGGCGGCTGCGATCCTCCACGGCCCGGGCAAGCTCGGCAAAATAAGGATTGGATATATCGGGGACGAGCAAACCCAGTGTGTATGTCTGCTTGCCAGTCAGGGCAGCGGCAATCGCACTCGGCTGATAGTGCAGGCGTTCCATGATCTCCATAATCTCGGCGCGGCGTTTCTCGCTGATCTTGCCTTTGCCGTTTATGACCTGAGAGACGGTAGCAATGGATACCCCCGCCTCGCGTGCTATATCGTAAATGGTTGCTTTCATCGTTTTTCCCCATTTGTGCTATATATAAATTCATTATACATAGATGATTATTCTCTTCTTATTATGAAGGGGGAATACTGCTTACGCAATGTGAAGACGAAATTACTTATTAATTTTACTTTTACTTTTACCTTTACTTTTTGAACAACCACTCATGATCGGGATCATTATGGAATTTCCATGTCCGGGTTGGTCCTGCCATCACATTCAGATAATACACCTCATACCCTGGAGGGGCACCTACAGGATGATATCCGTTCGGCACAAGCACCACTTCACCGTTCTTCACAGCAAGTGTCTCGTCTACAGAGCGGTCATCGGTATAGACACGTTGAATCGCAAAGCCCTGCTCCGGCTGTACGCGGAAATAATACGTTTCCTCCAACAACGATTCATCCGGGAGTGCATCCCGATCGTGTTTATGCGGCGGATAGCTTGACCAGTGACCGTCTGGTGTGAACACTTCAACGACCAGCAGGCTGTCTGCTTCTTTTTGCTCAGGTAAAATGTTATGAATATGCCGCTCCAGGTTGCCGTAACCGCGGCCTTCCACACCCACATCCTCGGGTGCAATCAGGCGCGAAGGATAGGTGCCTTTCCCCGGTGCTGCACAGATTGCGATCTCCAGATCGGTAAGTGCGGTAACCTGCACCTGATCCGATGCGGAGACATAGACCGAGTACGGAGGAATCTTTTCAAAAACACTCATTCGTTTCCCGATGTTCTCCCATGTCTGTTCACGCGTGCTCACATTCGCAAGCCCGCTCAAAAGCACGATACAGAGCTCCTGGTCGCCACTCTCCCGGCTCAGTTTCTCCCCAGCTGCAAGCTTCGCCACCTGAAATCCGACATATTCCCAGCCAGCAGACTCTGGAGTTACGGTTAACACTGTTCCATCTGCCTCCGGGTTCACGGCCGGTTTAACGATAAGTTCTGACATGCTGCGATCCACTCCTTCCAGATTCATTCATTACTTGGTAGTGTTTGTTCTTGCGTAATTTTTTCATTGCATAATACAACTAACGAACGCTCAGTTCATATAACCTGACACGTGACCTAGATAAGTTGAACTATTCATTTACACGTTAACGGAGAGGACAGAAAAAACCGGAAAAAGCGTAGCGGTCGCCTTTATCACCGGATTTTTCCCTTTGGAAAAGGGAATCAAAAAAATCTGGGGATAACAGCGATTGGAAGGTTGTTCTGTCATCGGAGTGGATGGTGTAAAATCTTTAGTTCAACTTATATATTTATATAGATATCGTTGCTTGCCAGATGCTACAGCACTGCGGACTGCGAGCCCTGCAATGCACCTTGGACTTCGCTCATCTTCACGGGTCTTCCCAGCTCCACAGACAGCTTGGCTGCCAAGGCGATTCGCTCAGCCTGTACCGCATCATTTCCGTCCACAGTTACCGGTTTATCCTGAATAATCGCATCAATGAACAGAGCTGTCTCCTGCACATAAGCTTCGTTGTAACGTTCAAGGAAGAAGTGCAGCGGTTTATCACGCATCAGTCCAGCCGCTGTGCTGATCTGTGCCGTATTCGGATGGTCATTATCCGCCGCCACACTGCCCAGCGAACCGAACACTTCGACACGCTGATCATATCCGTACACAGCCTGACGGCTGTTATCAATCACGCCAATCGCTCCATTCGCAAATGTCAACGTCACAATGGCCGTATCCACATCGCCATGCTCTGCGAACACCGGATTAATGAGCACCTTGCCTTTGGCATATACTTCTTCTACTTCACTTCCTGACAAATAACGGGCCATATCGAAATCGTGAATCATCATATCCATGAAAATTCCACCAGATACCCGAATGTACTCCGCTGGCGGCGGGCTCGGGTCACGGGAAGTGATCTTGAGTATATGCGGATCACCAATAGTGCCTTCCAGCACATGTGAACGTACTCTTCTGAAATTATGGTCAAAACGCCGGTTAAATCCGATCTGGAGCTTCACGCCCGCCTTCGCTACAGCTGCTACAGCCGCTTCCGTCTGGGACAAGTCCATGCTGACCGGCTTCTCACAGAAAATATGCTTGCCCGCTTGAGCCGCTTGCTCGATCAGAGGCACATGTGTATCGGTTGAGGAACAGATCAACACAGCATCAATATTCGGCATTGCAATCAGCTCGCTGCTGTCCTTGGTTACTACAGAGATGCCGCGTTCAGTTGCCCATGCCTCCAGTTCAGGACCTGCAAACAGATCACTGATGGCCACGATCTCCGCCTGCGGATGACGCAGCAGGTTGTCCGCATGAATTTTACCGATCCGTCCGGCCCCGATGATACCAATTCTTACTTTGTCCTTGCCCATTCCGTTATCCTCCCTATATGCGTCCCTATGGTGTTAATGAGCTGAGCTCTCACTCAGCCCCTACATGTAAACACTGCACTGTGTCTTCACGACTACCAGCGTGTGGTTACCATTTTTTTACGTGTGTAGAACTCAACACCATCGGTGCCGTTAGCGTGCAAATCTCCATAGAATGATTTCTTCCAGCCGGAGAATGGGAAGAAGGCCATCGGTGCCGGAACGCCCAGGTTAATACCAAGCATACCCGCATCGATTGTTTCACGGAACTGGCGCATATTCGCACCGCTGCGAGTAAACAGACATGCCCCGTTGGCAAAGTCCGAACGGTTTGCCAGTTCAACAGCTTCCTCCAATGTCTCTACTCTTGCCACCGAAAGCACCGGAGCAAAGATCTCATCTTTCCAGATTTTCATCGTGCTATCTACATGATCAAAGACCGTTGGCCCTACGAAATAACCGGAACCGTCAGTAGCCTGATCCTTCCGTCCATCCCGAATCAATGCTGCGCCTTCCTGCTCGCCTGATTCGATGTAACCCAGTGTGCGCTCTTTGTGAGGACCACGAATGACCGGGCCAAGGAACACACCTTCGTCCATACCGTTACCAATGTTGATGCGATCCGCAGCTTCGACCAGCTTCTGTACGAGGGCATCTGCCACATCACCAACAGCAACGACCACGGAGCAAGCCATGCAGCGTTCACCCGCTGATCCAAAGGCCGCACTGGTGATCTCCTTAACGGTCAGATCGAGATCAGCATCCGGCATAACGATGGAGTGGTTTTTCGCTCCAGCCAGTGCCTGAACACGTTTGCCATTAGCAGATGCTGTTTTATACACATATTCCGCAACAGGCTGTGATCCGACAAAGGAAATCGCCGCGACTTCTTTATGCTCGAGCAATCCGTTAACTACATCATGTGCACCGTGCACAATGTTAAGCACACCATCCGGCAGCCCTGCTTCCTTGAAAAGCTCTGCCAAACGTCCTGCCAGCAGCGGTGTACGCTCAGACGGCTTCAGAACAAAGGTGTTGCCGCAAGCAATCGCCAGCGGGAACATCCAGCAAGGTACCATCATCGGGAAGTTGAACGGGGTGATTCCGCCAATTACGCCAATCGGATAACGGAACATGCCTGATTCCAGCCCTGTAGCGATATCAGGCAGCTGCTTACCCATCATGAGGTTCGGCGCACCTGCTGCGAACTCAACGCACTCAATGCCGCGCAGTACCTCTCCATACGCCTCGGCGTAGCTTTTACCATTTTCCAATGTGACCAGTCTCGCCAGCTCTTCCCAATTCTCCACCAGCAATTGCTGATAGCGGAACAGAATGCGAGCACGACGGGGCACCGGTGTGCTGCTCCATGACTTGAATGCCTCGCGTGCAGTCTGCACGGCCAGATCCACATCAGCCTGCTCGGACAACGGTACGTATGCAATAATCTCCTCTGTAGCCGGGTTTACTACCGGTTCAGTCCAGGTTGTTGACGGGGCTACCCAAGCTCCCCCGATCCAGTTTTGTACATTCGTCACTGCTGCAGACGCTTCTGAAGTCCCTTTTCCCATGTGTGCTGTCTCCCCTCGTTTATGTGCTTCTTATGCGCTTCATGCACGTTTCTTGTGCCTCTTCCTATCCAATGTTCTTCGCCAGATCACTCAATCTATCGTATGTGCCGCTTAGGACGGAATTATCTCGCCCCGGTCGCAGCGTTCGATGTAGTCATTCACTTGTTCAACGGTTGGCATCGCATCCGAGCAGCTGTGGCTGGAGATGACGATACTTGCCGCTGCACTTCCATAACTCATACTGCGCTCGATTGTCCAGCCCTGCATCAAACCATAGAGGAATCCTGCGGCGTAGGAGTCACCTGCGCCAAACGTTTTGACCACACGAGCAGGGTAACTGTTTGCCCGATGCGACAGGCCTTCGCGTGTATAGGCAATGGAGCCTTCCTTGCCGTGCTTGATCACCACAATATTGGCTGAAAAATCAAACCATTTCTGAGCTGTCACCTGATCACTATGCTCCGGGTTGTGCTCGAATGTCTCCATCATATCGAATTCTTCCCGTGTACCCAGGATGATATCGCACTTCTCGGCAGCAAGGTTGTAGTAGACCGCTGTCTCCTCATCCGATGTCCATGTGTATGGACGATAGTCCAGGTCAAACACAATGACAGTACCATGTTTTTTGGCATAGGTCAGGGCTTGAAGAACCGCTTCCCGGGAAGGACTCTGTGCCAGAGCTGTACCGGAGATCAGCAATACTTTGGAATCCGCAATCAGCTGCTCCTGTACCTCGCTTGCCTGTAATAACAGATCGGCCACGTTGTCGCGATACATCAGGATGCTGCAGTCTGTCGGACTCTTGATTTCTGTAAAAGCAAGACCAGTTACTGCGCCCGTGTTGTCCGTCACCACATTGGAGGTATCAATCCCGTTTTTCTCCAGATAACTTTGGATGAAGCGGCCCATCTGGTCACCTGCAATTTTGCCGATAAAGGCAGTCTCCATCCCGAGTCTGGACATCCCGATCGTAATATTCGCCGGAGAACCACCCACATATTTGGTGAACGTCATCGTCTCTTCCATCGGGCGGTTAATCTCATTGGCATTCAAGTCGATACACAAGCGGCCAATGGCCGTGAAATCCTTTTTCCTTGAGGCCGGAAAGGATACGTAAGTCATCGTGTAAGAGCCCCTTTCTATCGTGAAATTGTATATAAGTTAATTCCTTGTCTTTAACTGCGCTGATACAGAGACTCCATGTAGCTCAGGGAGCGCTTCGCATACTCATACGGATTGTGAATCGCCGGGTCCTGTTCTCCTTCAAGCATCGCCCAGCCATCATAACCGCGATTGATCAGCTCTTGCAGAATGGGTTCAAAATCAATGCATCCATCTCCCGGTACGGTGAACACGCCTCTTCGAATGCAGCCAACAAAATCTGATTGTTCTGCTCGCGCCTGGTCCAGCACATCCGGCCGGATATCTTTCAGATGAATATAGGCAATCCGGTCATAGTGTTTACGCAATACTTCAAGCGGGTCAGCTCCGCCATAATAGGCATGGCCTGTATCAAAGAGCAAGTACACCAGTGAAGGGTCTGTCAGCTCCATCAAACGATCAATTTCCTCCGGCTGTTCAACGACCGTGCCCCCGTGATGGTGATAGGTGAGCTTCAAACCATACTCCTGAGCGATAGCTCCCGCCTGGTTCAAGCCTTCAGCAAGAACATGCCATTCGGCATCGCTGAGTCTAAGCACTTCTTTTTCATTCGGTGTCCGTCTTGGATCAAAATGAAGCGACCCGCCTACTTCCGCGGTGCTTATCACCTTGCTGCCCATGGATTGCAGAAACTCCGCATGCCTGCGATAGTCATCCAGTTCTGCCTGGCGATATGCCGGATCAGAGAACAGCACGGATTTCCACTGAGAGATCAGTTTAATGTTTCGCTTGCTCAATTCCTCACGCAAGGTTGCTGGATCAGTCGGATATTTGCGGCCCATCTCTGTACCGGTCAATCCCAGGCGCTGAATATCATCGAGAATCTGGGCACAAGTGGTGTCATCACCATGCTCCTTTACATCTTCGCCGACCCAGTTGATCGGATGAATCCCAAGCTGAAATGGCAGCTTGCTCATGGTTTCACGGCTCCTTTGGTTGGTCATCTTAATAACACGATCTGTGTAATCTATCGTTATGTCATGAAAAATCAATGCAATGGATGAATATATAAAATCCGTTTAAACAAGTTTTGCTTTGCCGCGATTGGTTTTCATCGCCTCATGAGCACGAACTACTTTTTCCTCCACAGATACCTCAGGTACACCGACATTCCACCATGATTCATATCCGCTTGTGTTGGTTCCCGGTACAACCGGAATTTCAATCAAGGTCGTTACGGTTTCATTCTTGGCATCACGGATTGCCTGCTCCAGCTGCTCGGCGGTTTCTGCTCGATATGCTTTGGCTCCCATACTGCGTGCGTGAGCTTCAAAATCCATTGGCATATAGTCTCCGGTCAAACGGCCACTTTCTGCCTCACGATAACGGAACTCGTTCCCAAACCCGTCACTGCCGTGTTCACGCTGTAAATTATGAATGCATTGGAATCCATTGTTATTAAACAGGAGAATAGTCATCTTTCTCTGTTCCTGCAAGCTTGTCACCAGCTCGGAATGCAGCATCAGGTAACTGCCGTCACCTACCATGGCGTACACTTCACGCTCCGGCTCTGCAAGTGCTGCGCCGAATGCTCCGCTAACCTCGTATCCCATACATGAGAAACCATATTCCATATGGTAGGTCTTAGGTTCAGCCGCACGCCACAGGCGATGCAGATCACCTGGAAGGCTTCCCGCCGCACAGATAATGACCGAAGATGGATCAATTGTACGGTTTACGATGCCAACTGCTGTCGTCTGTGCAAGACCAGCTTCATGTTGTACAGCGTACAGCCGATCTACTTCCGCAGTCCATTGATCACGCAGCTCCGCTACCTCAGATGTCCCGTAGCCAGTGTGATACTGTTTGGCCAGTAATCCCTTCTGCAATGCTTGTAATCCCTCACGAGCATCTGCAAGAATCGCTTCTCCGCCCAGCTTGGCAGCATCCATGCTATTCAAGTTGATGTTAATAAATTTCACTTCCGGATGTTGAAAAGCTGCATGCGACGCCGTTGTAAAATCGGAAAATCTTGTGCCCACGCCGATCACTACATCCGCTTCTTTAGCCAAACGATTGGCTGCCAGAGAACCGGTTACCCCGATAGCTCCCACATTCAGCGGGTGATCCCAAGCTACTGCACTCTTTCCGGCCTGCGTCTCAGCCATTGGAATGCCGAAAGTCTCAGCAAATTCGATCAATTGAGCCGATGCTTCGGAGTACAGTACCCCGCCACCAGCAACAAGCAATGGCTTTTTGCCGCGAGCAATCTCATCTACTGCCCGTTCGATCGCTGCAGGCACAGGGGGCCTGCGATCGAGATAATGCACCTTGCGGGCAAAAAATGATTCAGGATAATCATAGGCTTCTGCCTGCACGTCCTGAGGCAATGCCAGGGTTACAGCACCTGTTTCAGCCGGGTCTGTCAGCACCCGCATCGCATTTGCAGCAGCTACCATCAGCTGTTCTGGACGAACGATACGATCCCAGTATTTGCTGACCGCTTTGAACGGGTCCGTAGCAGAGATCGTATAGTCACTGCTGACTTCAAGCTGCTGCAACACTGGGTCCGGTTCACGTGTAGCAAAGTTGTCTCCAGGAAGAAGCAATACCGGAATCCGGTTCACTGTTGCTGTCGCTGCCGCTGTAATCATATTCAATGCACCTGGTCCAATGGACGTTGTACATGCATAGATTTGTTTACGGTTCTTCTGTTTGGCGTAAGCTGCTGCTGTATGCACCATGCCCTGTTCATTTTTCCCCTGCATATATGTGAGGCTTCCAGGACTGCGCTCCAGTGCTTCCCCAATCCCTGTTACGTTACCGTGTCCGAATATTCCGATAATGCCTTTAACAAATTTGGTTTCTACCCCGTCTACTGAAATATATTGCTGATCCAGATACCGAAGCAGAGCCTGAGCCATCGTAAGTCGAATCGTTGTCATGATATGATCGCCATCCTTTCCTTTACGGGTTAAGCGCTTAATCTAAGTTAAGTTTAAGCGCCTTACCCCTAAAGGTTAAGCGCTTAATTCATATGGTATTACAGGCTGAGCATTTTCGCAAGCTATTTTTGTAAGCGTTTTATTAAAAATAGAGATGATTTCAGTAAAATAAGGGTGTAAAGGGGGGCTTACGATAAGTTTAGATCAAGGCTAAATGGTTTTTCTAGTTGATGAATGTATCGTGTCAGGCAGGCTGGAGGATCACAGGGGTAAGGAAGGTAGACCATGAACTATGGAAATAACGCTGCTTCTATGATCAAAAAAAAAAGAAAGAGACGGCATCAGCTGTCTCTTTCTTCTCAATATATAAAGCGGGTGATGGGAATCGAACCCACGCTATTAGCTTGGAAGGCTAAAGTTCTACCATTGAACTACACCCGCATAAAACAAAAAAATCGGGATGACACGATTTGAACATGCGACCCCCTGGTCCCAAACCAGGTGCTCTACCAAGCTGAGCTACATCCCGTTATATATACCGGCGAGAGGACTCGAACCTCCACGGTTTCCCACTCGATTTTGAGTCGAGCGCGTCTGCCATTCCGCCACGCCGGCATAGTTATTCTTTTAGTGAAAATAATGGCGCGCCCTGAGAGATTCGAACTCCCGGCCTTTTGATTCGTAGTCAAACGCTCTATCCAGCTGAGCTAAGGGCGCAAAATTGGAGCGGAAGACGGGAATCGAACCCGCGACCCTCGCCTTGGCAAGGCGATGCTCTACCGCTGAGCCACTTCCGCAAAATAAAGGATGCGCGTGGAGGGACTTGAACCCCCACGTCAAAGACGCTAGATCCTAAGTCTAGTGCGTCTGCCAATTCCGCCACACGCGCATATAATAAAAGTGAGTCATGAAGGATTCGAACCTTCGACACCCTGATTAAAAGTCAGGTGCTCTACCAACTGAGCTAATGACTCATAATAAAACTGGTGGAGGATGATGGATTCGAACCACCGAACCCGTACGGGAGCAGATTTACAGTCTGATGCGTTTGGCCACTTCGCTAATCCTCCATAAAAGTGGTGCCGGCGAGAGGACTTGAACCCCCAACCTACTGATTACAAGTCAGTTGCTCTACCAGTTGAGCTACACCGGCGTATCAAATTGTTATATTCAAGGTGGCTCGGGACGGAATCGAACCGCCGACACGAGGATTTTCAGTCCTCTGCTCTACCGACTGAGCTACCGAGCCATATTAAGGATTCTCATCCCTGAAGCATTTAAGAATGGCGGAACCGACGGGATTCGAACCCGCGATCTCCTGCGTGACAGGCAGGCATGTTAGGCCAACTACACCACGGTTCCAGATCACTTTC
>NZ_JACHKG010000051.1:0-28222 GCF_014203995.1 Paenibacillus sp. JGP012
GCACGCAAGCGGTTGAACCGCCGTATACCGAACGGTACGTACGGTGGTGTGAGAGGTCGGCTACTCAACTAATGGGTAGCCTCCTACTCGATTGATGCTGATGCATGTGACCTGTCTTTTTCAGATTAAATGAAGTGATATATCCCTGTTACATCGTATGCGAAAGCACCAATGCACCATAGGCAAAAGCAATAAGAATAAGGATCGCAGGGTGCAGCTTGGTTTTGGTCATGACCCAAAGCGAGATGCCTGCAATAATCAGTGTTTGCCAGATCCCAATGGAGTCTGTAGATACTTGGCCGAATTCCCAAGTGAGCAGAATCATAAGCACGGCAATGACGGGCTGTACAAGCAATGTCATGCCTTTGACTTTAGGCGAGGTGCGATGTTTGTTTAATAAATGCAATAATAAAATAAGTGCAGCTGCCGACGGTACAATCGTAGCAAAGCTGGCGATGAAGGCACCGAACCAGCCTGCGACATGGTATCCGACAAATGCAGCGATTTTGGTCGCAATCGGACCGGGAAGTGCATTGCCGATCGCCAGAACGTCCCCGAACTGTTCCGTGGTCATCCAGTGGTAGTGATTCACAATCTCTTCCTGCATCAACGGAATGGAAGCGGGGCCACCGCCATATCCCAGAATGTTCGCTACGAAAAATCCCCAAAATAGTTCCCACCACGTCTGAAGCATCCTACGATACCTCCTTGTCAGAGTTACCTTTGGATTTCACACGCTGAACGAGACCGAAATGGAAGAAGCCATAGACCAGGAAAGCTGTAATGACCAATCCAGGGTGTACATTCAGCAGCTGCAGCGCGGAGAAGGCAATTACGCCGAAGGCAATAGCAAACCATTTGCCAAGCCCTTTCCAGGCTTTCATTGCAAATTCATAGGCCATCATGCCGAGCATCACAAAAATAACAGGTCGGACCGCGGCGACCATACCCGCTACAATTTTGGATTCGCGCAGCGCGTACATCGAACCCAGCAGCGCAATAATCGCAATGCTTGTCGGCAAAATGTGTGCAAGTACGGCTACAATAGCGCCCATCACACCTTTGGTTTTATATCCAAGATAAGCAGCCATCTTGGTAGCAATGGGGCCCGGCAGTGCGTTGGCAATCGCCAGAATCTCGCCGAATTCATCATCGCTGACCCATTCATAACGGGTAACGGCTTCATAACGGATGAGCGGAATAACTGAAGGGCCGCCGCCATATCCAAGAATTCCGGTTCGCATCATGCCTGCCACGAGACCGTTGTACTCTTTCCAACTCATGCTGATTTCCTCCTAGAGTCTCATGCCCATTCGGCTTTTGTACCGTTTCAAGAGCAGCTGTGATTCAACTTTGACGATGCCGGGCATCTGATAGAGCTTCTCCAGCAGGAACTGCTCCATCTCTTCCATATCTGCAAAAATACCGTGCATATGCAGGGTGCTTGGGCCTGTCATATGATAGAGGCTGGTGACGGCCGGCTCTTCATCCAGCATCTCCGCAACCTCATCCAGAAAGCGCGGCTCTACATCCACATTAAAGAAGGCAGACACCTGAAGCCCGACTTTGCCAGGATTGATGACAACAGTGAAGCGTTCAATGATGCCTTTTTCCGACAATGCATTGATACGTGCCTGAACGGCGACGCGGGATAGACCGATCTGTGTACCGAGGTCGGTGTAGGAGATTCGGCTGTTCTGATGCAGGGCGGCGATGATTTTACGATCCATCTCGTCCAGATTATACATCTGCGGAATCTCTCCGCCTTTGGAGGAACGTCGTTGTGACATATTTATGGAACCACCTTTTATATTTTCCTTTATGCAATAGCATTGCAGCATTCATAGTTTAATGACGAAACGTAATCGCAGTCAACCAATTTTATTGAAATTGTTGAAGATGCACGATAGTTCCCCTTCATTTTGTCGTGAATGTGCTTGTTACTCAGACTATATAGGTTGAACTAAAGAATTTACACATTCCACTCCGATGACAGAACAACCTGGAGAGTAGCTGTTATCCCCGGATTTTTTCGATTCCCCTTTCTAAAGGGAAAATCCGGTGATAAAGGCGAAGCTTATGCTTCCGATGTAGCTTTCTTTCAGAAAGCTTTTAGCTCCGCTTTTTCAGGTTTTTTCAAATTATATAGTATAGCAGGACGACAAAGAGAGACGATGGTTAACCACCGTCTCTCTTCGTGCAATCTATAGGTTGAAATGCATCAAATGCATCATTTGTCTTGCTGAACATTTTCAGCGTAAAGCTCTTATGCACGTGCAGTCTTGGGCAGCAGCAGCGTCACCGTGGTTCCTTCGCCGGCTTCTGACGATACACGCAGCGTTCCTCCTGCTCCTCGCGCACGCTCCTCCATACTGAATAATCCAACCCCGTGCCCGGCATTATTTTTGTTAAATCCGGCACCTTGATCTTCAATAATGACGAGAGTAAGGTCTTCTGTATCCTCGACTGTGACACGTGCTTCCGATACATCAGCGTATTTGGCTATGTTCGTTAACGCCTCCTGAATAATACGGTAGATGGCAATCTCCTTGTTCATGTCCAGACGTTTGCGCAAGCTGCATTCAAGCTCAACCTCAATACCGTAATGACGGGTATAGTTCTCAATATAGGTTCGAATAGCAGGAACAACGCCCAGATCATCGAGCACAGATGGTCGCAGCTCCCAAGCCATGCCGCGCACATCCTCCATAATGCGGGTGACCTGCTGTCTTAATGCCTCCACCCCTGGATTGGCCTGATCGGCCAGCAGGCGGTCCATCTGAATGACAAGGGAGAACAGGCTTTGCCCGATCCCGTCGTGAAGCTCCCGCGAGATGCGGCGGCGCTCTTCTTCCTGAATGTTCATGACCTGAGACATCATCTGCTGCAGCTCGGCCTCGACCTGCTTTAGCTTGGTGACCTCACTGCGCACAGCCAAGTATTGATAAGGCTCGCCATCATTATCAATGAAAGGCACAATCGTCGTGTTCACCCAGTAGAAGCTGCCATCTCTCGCCTTGTTTCGAATCTCGCCATGCCAGACCTTGCCTGAAGAGATGGTATCCCATAGCGTCTTCATGAAGGTTTTGCCATGATACCCCGAGTTAATAATGCGATGGTCCTGACCAATCAGTTCCTCGCGGGTATACTGTGAAATCTCGCAAAATTTATCATTCACATACTGGATTTTACCTTTACGGTCGGTCAGCGCGACGATGGAGGACTCATCCAGTGCGAATTTCAGATCACTCAGCTGATGCAGGGAACCTTTTAATTTACTGCGAAACTCATTATCAGAGATGTGCTCGTCAATTTCGCCAAGCAGCAGCCGCACCGGTTGGTCAGCCAGTCCGCTGAGTCTGTTTTTGCGCGGTTTATTCAAAGTTTAACAGCCCCTTTTTCATCGCAAACTTCACGAGCTCTGGTCTTGTGCGCAGGCCAAGCTTTTCCATCAGATTGCTTTTGTGGGATTCAACGGTTTTGACACTAATCACCAGATGTTCGGCAATTTCCTTGTTGGCATACCCTTTGGCAATCCAGGCCAAAATTTCTTTCTCCCGATCTGAAAGGGTGTCGTACGGCCCGGTATTTTCCTGTTTGGCTTTGTCCAGATATTCACTCATCAAACGTTTGGTTGCACTCGGGTACAGGTAGGCACTTCCGTCTGCTACGGAACGAATGGCAGCGAGCAATTCTTCGTGGGGCGCACTCTTGAGAATGTATCCCGAAGCTCCTGCATGAATTGCACGGAACAGATACTCCTCATCATCATGCATCGTTAGAATCAAAATGGCGATATCCGGCATTAATTTTTTTAACTCGGCTGTCGCGGTCAAGCCATCCTTGCCAGGTGGCATGCTGAAATCCATCAGGACAACATCCGGGTTTAGCTGCTGTGCTTTGGCAATGGCTTCGTCACCATCCGCAGCGTCTCCAACAATATGTATATCGTTCTTGCCTTCAAGCAGGGCAATCAGCCCGGAGCGTACCACGACATGGTCATCTACAACTAATAGTCGAATCACAAATGTTTCCCCCTGTCCGCTTCCTTCATCTACATCTATCATACCAAAAAAAAGAGACGCTTCAGAGGTTAATCTCCGAAAAGTCTCCATGTGATGTGTAATACAGGTCATGTCATCGAGTAATAAAGGTCTTGTCATGGTGTAATACGGTTCATGTAATGTTGATATACAGGTAACAATCGAGGGCCTGACCTGAGCCGTGGTTTCTACGATGGGCAGGCAGCTTATATGTTAGAGTTCACACGTACTGCTCCATTTGTCTGGCGGCCTGCTCTGTCTGCATAACCATCTCGGGGGAAAAGGTACATGGCGTTCTGCTTCCAACAAGCAGTACACCGCTGGGCAGGAGGCCTTCCCGGAACAGAGGCACGGCTATAGCACATACCAGTCGTTCAGCAAGCATAAGCGGGCACCGATCCGGGGTGAATTCACCACGGGACTGCTCATCCAGCATCACCGTACGCCCGGTTCTGAGCGCCGTGCCTACCAGATCTTGTCCAGGGCGCATAGCCATACGTTTCACACGTTCATTGGTTGCCCCGAACGTATATTTCCAGCGCAGCATGGACCCCGACACGCAGGCCATTCCGCAAAAATCACCGGCGGTGTTCTGACACAGGCCGCTCATCATCTCCTGAACGGCAGATGAGACTTCATCATGCATGAGGGACACTTCCTTTTTCGGGTCAAATTGACGGTCTTTACGTCACTCATCTTTTTCAAGTGTATTATGATGTTCGTTCATCGTTCTGACTACATATAAGTAACCTTATATCAAGGCTCGTTTGATCGAAGAAAAGCATACAATCAGGTTATTACGATGTTAGTTCTATTGTAGTCGGTTTCGTTAACCTTGTAATTCAGGGAAAACCCCTATTTACGTTCTGGAAAATGCTGAACCTGGGCTTTGTATGACTCCGGGTGAGGTGAGGATGAAGGATAAACGTGGAGAAAAGGTTTGAAACTCAAAAAAAGCCGGCATCATCAGCCAGCTGTTTCAATAAGAGAGTGCGTCCAGATATGTCAGAGTGTCTCATGACCTTCTGCTCGAGTATTAGCAAATTAGCAATGTGTCAAAGTTCGCCTCACCAGATGCTCCACATGTAGACCAATCGTGACCATCTGCGGCTAACGAATCGAGGAGAGCTTATTTGGTGGTTTTTAGCACATGTGAAATTGTAACGATTCTGAGAAACGCTATTTCCCCGATTTCCCTCAAAAAGGTGGCTGTATCAGGTTTTTTTAGTGAAATAGCGTCGCTGGAAATCGTTAGAATTCTAAACTGCTGAAATATCGCTAAATAAGTGTTCTGGGAATCGTTAAAATTTCGACTGCTGCTTCAGTGACTTTATGGCGGACGGTCATTACTATACGAGCCCCCAGTCGCACCGCGAGCATACCCGTAATCCAACGTTTCCTTTCTACTATAGAAGGAACTCCCTCTATACCGTAAAGGTGTCCAATAGAGCAGGCCATATCGAGAAGGCTTCACGACAAGCCGGACATGTCGTTGTGCCAGCCAAATAAGGAAGATGTGCCGCCAGCGTCTGATCTCCGATCCGAGACGTTTGTTCAGCTAATGCTTTTGTTTCTGGATCATCCTCCAGTGATGATGCGGGAGTGATGGCATAAGGCTGCTGCTCGGGGTTAAATACAGGATCATGTTCGTAAGCCTGAAGGGGTGCGGTCTGATCTTCCTGTGGCCATATATATACATCCTCTCCACAGGCCGGACACACTGTGACATATTCCTCGCCTTCAATAAACGTTAATAGCATATTCGCTACATTACAGGATTGGCGAAATGCTGCATCCGCAATGAGGAGGTAACGTTTCTCTATGTCATCTGCGGATGACTGAGAAGCATAGTCCAGAACCTCAACTGTCAGCGATTTGATCTGATCAATGGCCTTCATATAATCATTATACATCTGGGTACAGCTGGCGCTGCCCACCACATCAGCCAGTTCCCCCCACGATTCGGGAAATGGGTTCTGGTGCTGCTCATCACGGCTTGCTTCGATGATGCCGCAGTGGATAAATAGGTTTGTGCGCACCTCGATATCTGTGACTGAGCTGGCGAGCTGTGCAAGAAACGGCATTACAGCGTAGGTTGCTGTATAGATTGAGTTTTGATGAAATAAAAATTCCTGAAACAGCTTGTCAAAAACCTCCTGGCTGTATTCCTGCTCTAGCTGCTGCAACAGCTTAGGTACGTTTTCTGCGGAGCCATAAGGGCCTGACAGCTTGCCCCAAACATCACTATCCCATGTTAACACATGATTTCCTCCATTCTGAGAGTATACAAGCCTAGGATGATTGCTCAAGATATACAAGCGTTTACATGTATGCTATCACCGTACCCCAAGATTGACAATTACAGATTGGAATCAGCTGATTGGCGGTTACAGGGTGGAGGTTTGGAGGTGGATGCTTATATGAAGGTAGCGTGCGTTTTGCCGATATGGGAGAGTTGTGACTTTTCTCACAGCGAATTCGGGGAGTTTCCCGGCAAAGATCAGGTAATCCCCCGATAACCTTTTGCAGTCTTTCACGGTATGATGGAATCATAAGGAATCACCGAGGGGGACGAAAATAATGGGTACAGTATTTGTGGAAAGAGCAACCCGGAAGGCAGAACAGACACATGCGGAGGCGGACAAAATGACTCAAAAAACAGGCGGCATCCTGTCGTTCGTTACACCGGAGCAATGGAATATGATTGAAGAGAAAATGCAGCCTAAACGGGTGAAATCGGGATACAGTCTCTTTCTGGAAGGCGATGAAGCCGGATATTTGTACTACATTCGTTCGGGACGGGTGAAGCTGACCAAATCGACGGAGGATGGGAAAGAGATCATTCTGTCGATTCAGCAAAGCGGTGATCTGATTGGTGAGTTTGGCGGAATAGGTGGACTGAATCACAGCTATAGTGCGGAGATGGCGGAAAAAGGAGAGCTGGCCATTATCTCGCTGACGGACCTTGAGAGTGTGCTGAGTAAAAACGGAGAGCTGGCGCTTAAATTTCTACAATGGATGGCGCTCGCACAGCGCATTACACAGTCGAGATTCCGCGACCTGCTGCTGTATGGCAAAGCAGGGGCACTTGCTTCGACCCTCATTCGTGCCAGCAACACATATGGCAAAATTACGCCAGATGGCATCGTGCTGGAGATGAAGCTGAACCACACAGAGCTGGCTGAGATGATCGGAGCAACTCGGGAGAGTGTTACACGTATGCTGGGTGCCTGGAAGGAGCAGGGGACTCTGGATATGCTGGACGGCAAATTAATGATTCGGGACATGGCTGCGCTCCGCTGCATGTGCGGATGTCCTTCGTTCCCAAGCTGCCCGAAAGAGCTGTGCCGACTGTAGTGGGAAGCCTAAGCTAGAGCGAAGCTTAAGTTAGATAAGTCGAGGGTAGCAAGTAACGTGAAGAAAACGGCAGTAGAGAGAATGTAAGATGAGCGGATAGAATGAGCGTCAGATGGGTGGATAGAGCGGATAGATGAGTAGAGAGAATGCGGATGGATAAATAGAGAGACGGCAGGATAGATAGAAAGAATACAGGTCGATAGAAAAAATGCGGGTTGATCGAAAGAACTCAGGCAGGATGGATATAGAGAGTGCGGATAGACAAAAGAGTACTGCGGGTCGATAAAAAGAATGCAAAGGCTCGGCACAGAGAGAACGTGGGGCACTAAAGAGAAGTAAGATGGATAGCGTCCAGAATTCTGTTCAGATTGAGTAGATGACTCAGAACCCATGCACCGCAGGAGAGCGAAGGGGAGAAACCGGAGCGGAATGGTAAAGGATGAGGCAGCTTGCGCTGTGTTGTCCTTTTTTCTGTATGCTCGGGTATGATCTAACGTTTCAGAACACAACAGCCCCGTAACTTGGATGTATAGCAGCTTAAAATGTGTCGAAACTCGATGCCCTAAAATTTAATTCCTCTAAACTCAGGGAGCGAGAACTCGATTGAATCACAACTAAAATTTCAGGCATTTCAGGTAACTCCATCTTGCCGAAGCTCGACTGTCTCGAAACCCCAATGGAGCGAGAACTCCAATGGTGTGAAAACTTCAATGGTGCGAAAACTCCAATAGTGTGTGACTCCAACCTTTCAGCAACTCGAGAATACCAACTGTACAAGCTCCATGTCGCACCGCGAGCATACCAGTAATCCAATGTGTCAAAGTTGCCCTCACCAGATGCTCCACATGTAGACCAATCGTGATCGTCAGCGGCTAACGAATCGAGGAGAGCTTATTTGGTGATTTTTAGCGCATGTGAAAATGTAACGATTCTGAGAAACGCTATTTCCCCGATTTCCCTCAAAAAGGTGGCTGTATCAGGGTTTTTTAGTGAAATAGCGTCGCTGGGAATCGTTAGAATTCTAAACTGCTGAAATATCGCTAAATAAGGCTTCTGGGAATCGTTAGAATTTCGACTGCTGCTCCAGTAACTTGATGGCGGACTGTCATTACTGTATGAGCCCCACATTATCACCACACCGAGGGCCCATCGCAGTAATCACGATACATCGAGCCGCGTCCCGTTGAAAAGCCAGTTACTGTACGGGCTCCACGTCGCATCAGCCGAGGGCCCATCTCAGTCATCACAATACATCGAGCCGCGTCCCGTTGAAAAGCCAGTTACTGTACGGGCTCCACGTCGCATCAGCCGAGGGCCCATCTCAGTCATCACAATACATCAAGCCGCGTCCCGTTGAAAAAGCCGGTTACTGTACGCACGTTGCACCTGCCGCGAGCTCATCGCAGTAATCACGATACATCGAGCCACACGCCAACAGCATACCTGGTGCACAGGCTGCATAGCGCTCACTCAGGTAGCATCAGTTCACACTGCGTTAAGGTTATTCCAGCTCCCGATCCAGCATGGAGTAGAGTACAGAGTTATGGTACGAGCCTTTGTAGAACCAGTGCTCGCGGAGCACACCTTCACGCTGCATGCCAAGGCGCTGCATTACCCGCTCGGATGCAGGATTCTCCGGGCGGCACTTGGCATAGATTCGATGCACGCCAAGCTGCCTGAAGCCAAAATGAAGCAGTGCGCTGCAAGCTTCAGTCACATAGCCTTTCCCCTGATAGGCGGGGTGTAAGACATAGCCAATCTCTGCATTGCTTTGTTCCACAAGGTGCAGCCCTGCACCACCGATGAGCAGGCCTTCTTTTTTCAAAACAATCGCCAGTTCATATGCTTCCCTCGGCTCGGCCTGCTGCATGCGAATTACGTCCTGGACGTAGGCTTGTGTATCCTCTTCGGTATTTGGTCCCCACGCGGTATGCGCTGTCACTTCGGGCATAGACGTGTACGTATGTATGGATTGCCAGTCACTTTCTACAATTTCACGGATGAGCAGTCTCTCCGTTTCCAGCTGCATTTTTACACGCTCCTTTGGCTCAATATTGGTCCTTTGTCTTAACCTTCACTATTTTATCGCACCCGATCCACGCAAAAAAGCCCACAATTGAATTCAAAGAGCGAATTCCTCATGGGCATTCCAGATTAAGGTTAAGCCTTATATTGGAGCGCGCTCACCAATCCCTGCGCAGCTGTATGTTTATTGTGGTTGTTTGCACGTTGCTGCAGGATATGTGTAGGAAAGCTTGCGAATGATCTCCTTTTGCCATCTGGTATCACCCAGATTGGTTGCCAGGTTCAGAAGATCCAAATAATCGTCGAGCTGCAGATTAGTCTTTTGCAGAGTTGTGTTCATTCGATGTTCGTTCCCCTTTATCTATAAAGTCGTAAGCATGATCGCCGTCATTAGAACTGACAATGTAACGATAAACAAGCTCAATAATGATAATCATTATCACATATGTATTGTTTATTATGCATCGAACGTTGGTAAAATGCAATGCCTAACTGCCTCGGAACTCAATTTTTTTCGTTAAAAAGCTCATCCACAGCACGTATGGAATATAAACACAGTATAGTCAGTATCGACGAAGGAGAGCGGACTCAAACTTTTTTCATAAAATTTACATAAACAAAGAGGAATTCATCATGTGAAGCATTAAATTAAAAAGGGACAAGCCCAGGCTTGATCCAACGTATGCCGGAACGTAACAGGTCGATGAAGCACCACGTCAACAAACGGACGCTAAGTCCAACTAGGGCGTGTCTGAAAACGCTGAAGAAAGCAGATTTTGCCGAATTTTCGTTCCAAGCAAGGAAGTTTCCCGCAGGCGTGCCGGGGCACGTCAAGGGAAAGTGACGTAGCAGGGGGCGAAAAGGGGGGAAAAGATGCACTTCAGAGGTTTCAAGACACGCCCTAATCGTCGAGTCAAATTGAAACACATCACATCAATGTACAGGCATCAAATGATACGGAGGAGGAGAATGGGTATATGAAAAAGGCATTTAGGCAGCATTGGATGGGGGCATTTCTGGTTTTTATCCTTATGGCAGCAACGTTACTGGCTCCGGGTATTCAGGCTCCGGTTCAGGCGGCAGCACCACTTACTGTATCACAGGCCATTGCTGCTCAGAGCGGCGGAGGCACGGCAACCGTGGAAGGTTATGTGGTGGGACATGCAACCGGGTCACTTACAGCCAAATTCACCTCTCCGTATGCCAATGATTTTAATGTGCTGATTGCGGATTCCGCTTCCGAGCGCTCGAACGCCAAGCTGCTGGATGTGCAGGTATCCTCTTCGTTCCGCGCGCAATACGGACTGGGCTCGAACCCGAGTCTGGTAGGCAAAAAAATTATCGTGACCGGAACACTTGGCGCTTACAACAGCTATGCCGGGGTCAAAAACCCAACATCCATCACCTTGTCTTCAGGAACAACGAACCCTGATCCAGAGCCGAACCCGGGCACTACCCTGCCGGATGGCACAGGCAAAAAAGTGCTGTTTGATAACACTCACGCCCAAACCGCAGGTGCAGCGGACTGGATTATTGATGGGGCCTTTTCAGACTTTGCCAATGGTTTGCGAAACGCAGGCTTTACCGTGGATCAGCTGGAACGCAGCATCCCGTATACATTTGGTGAGCAAGCATACACCTATAATAAATTGAAAGACTATGACGTGTTTGTCATTGGCGAAGCCAACGTGCCATTCAAAGCGACAGAGCAGGCTGCGCTTCTGCAATATGTGCAGAACGGCGGAAGTATTTTCTTCATCTCGGATCACTACAACGCCGACCGCAACAAAAACCGCTGGGATTCCTCTGAAGTGTTCAACGGCTATCGCCGCGGGGCCTACCAGAATCCAGCAAAAGGCATGTCCTCTGCCGAGGCCGAATCACCAGCCATGCAGGGTGTGGTCAGCTCGGACTGGCTCGGGACAAACTTTGGAGTCCGTTTCCGCTATAACGCTTTGGGAGATGTCAATGCAACGGATATCGTAGCACCATCCCAATCTTTTGGCATTACGACAGGTGCACAAGCTGTAGCTATGCACGCGGGATCGACAATTGCAATTATGGACCCGAACAAGGCAAAAGGATTAGTTTACGTGCCAAGCGGTGTGTCCAAATGGAATAACGCCGTGGATCAAGGAGTATATAATGGCGGCGGACGAGCAGAAGGGGCTTATGCGGCGATTGCCAAGGTAGGTGCAGGCAAAGCAGCATTTATTGGTGATTCCTCACCCGTGGAGGACGCATCGCCAAAGTATTTGCGTGAAGAGACAGGAGCGGCCAAGACAACCTATGATGGTTTCAAAGAAGTGAATGATGCAACCTTCCTTGTAAACACCGTGAAATGGCTGGCAGTTAAAGAAAGCTATACAAGTCTGTCCCAGGTATCAGGATTGACACTGGATACAGCGACAAGCTTGCTCTCCATGGAGACACCGGCAAACTCCACCGAACCGCAGCTTGAGCCATGGGCCGCTCCGGCTGCAGGGTACAAGTGGTATGATCCAACGACATTTAAAGCAGGTTCGTATGGCAAAGCGCAATAAAAAAGTGAGCTCGATGAATCCAGTTGCAAACAAATTGCAATAGCATGTACAAGCAAGCTGTTGTAGTCCAGATTAAATTCGAATAAGGTGCTTTTTTTTAGAAAAGTGTTGCCAGGAAGCCGGGGGGAAGTCGTCCGGTTTTTTGGCTTTTTTCATCACATTTTCGAGGAGCGGAAAGCATTATAACTATGATTATAGTTTTAATTGCTGGGTTATCTCGGATTCTCTTTTTCCTGTGGACGTCGCGCCGTAGCTCTGCATAAATTCTTGCTTTTGCGGGGAAGGTATGGATACTAATCATGGAATCCGAGAGTACGGGTATAAGCTCATCCGAGTGTGGTGGAGTGCTGGTAGCAGACAAAGTACATCAGAAGAGGGAGGCGGCACAAGATGAATCAGCTTACAGGGCGAGCAGACTGTGACAGTTCCGTGATGCGGCAGAAGCTCAAGGCAGACCTGCATCGTGTAGCAGAACGAATGAATCTGACGTTATCCCGTTTTGACAATGACAGTGTCTGTTTGCTGGCACAGTTCGCAGAGATCCGGGCCGAGATCAAGCACATTGAAGTGCTGGCTTCTTCATTTTATCTCGATTGTTATCTGTCTCCGTTTACCGAGAAATTTGCCGAGCTGACATCCAGTGTGCAGCATCTGTCAGACCGCAAATATGGAGCGCTTATTGTCATTGAACGGGAGGTTCCACTGGACACGATGATTCATTCGGGTGTAGTAGTGGATGCCAAAGTAACTCATGCCTTGCTGGAGTCGCTCTTTATTCCGGGCGCGCCATTGCATGACGGGGCCGTGCTCATTCGAGGCAATCAGATCGTATCGGCTGGCAATGTGCTGCCTGTATCCCAGGCTGACGCGCATGAACGAAAGCTGGGTACAAGGCACCGGGCAGCGCTCGGATTAACCGAGCTGACGGACGCGGTGGTGCTGGTGGTGTCGGAGGAAACAGGACAGGCTTCTTTTGCGGTGGATGGGGCGTTACATCCCATTAATGTGGTCGAAACATTGCCTTAACCTGTGGTTGGGCTAAATTTGCCAGAGTTGGGTTGAGCGCAGCCCAGCGAGGATATCATCAAATGCTGGGAGGAGGTTCAGGCCGGTCACGGAGTGACAGGAGGGGCCTCTTTTTGCTATGGTGAGTTTCATTGAAACGAACATAGTAATGACCATTTTGCACAAACTGGGTAGATATGGGTACAATAGAGAGTGGAGCGTTCATAGGAAGTTCGCGATTTATCGCAAAATGGTTTAGAGGAGACGGTTAACACATGAGCTGGTTTGAAGCAATGGAGCAATACGATTATGAGGAAATGGTACTCTGCCAGGATCGGAATTCAGGCTTGAAGGCCATTATTGCCATACACGATACAACCCTTGGACCTGCGCTGGGGGGTACACGGATGTGGAAATACGCTTCGGAGGAAGCAGCCATTGAAGATGCACTGCGCCTTGCTCGGGGCATGACATATAAAAATGCAGTATCCGGCCTGAATCTGGGCGGCGGCAAGACAGTAATCATCGGAGATCCGCGTAAGGACAAAAATGAAGCGATGTTTCGCGCCTTTGGCCGATATATTCAAGGCTTGAATGGTCGTTACATCACCGCCGAGGATGTGGGTACGACAGAAGAGGATATGAATCTGATCTACCAGGAGACCGATTATGTGACAGGCATCTCATCGAGCTATGGTTCATCTGGCAACCCATCCCCGGCTACCGCCTATGGTGTGTATCGCGGTATCAAGGCAGCTGCCAAGGAAGCATTTGGCACCGACATGCTGGAGGGCAAAACGATTGCCGTGCAAGGTGTGGGCAATGTAGCGATGCATCTGTGTAAATATCTGCATGAGGAAGTTGCGCAGCTGATCGTCACGGATATTCATCAGGAGTCGGTGAAGCTGGCAGTGGAACGTTTTGGCGCCAAGGCAGTTGATCCGGCAGACATTACAAGTGTGGAATGTGATATCTATGCACCATGTGCGCTCGGCGGCACGATTAACGATGCTACGCTCAAGACACTCAAGGCCAAAGTTGTGGCGGGCTGTGCGAACAATCAACTGCTTGAGCCGCGGCATGGGGATGAATTGTATCAGAGAGGTATTGTATATGCACCGGATTATGTCATTAATGCTGGTGGTGTGATCAACATTGCCGATGAATTGAACGGATATCACGCGGAGCGAGCTTGGGCGAAGATCGGTGAGATTTACAACACGCTGGAGAAAATATTCGAAAGCTCCCGTACCGAGGGCATCGCGACCTACATTGCTGCGGATCGGCTAGCGGAGCAGCGGATCGAGATGATGAAGAACACGCGCAGCACTTTTGTACAAAACGGTCATCACGCACTTAGTGCACGCAGACTGCGCAAATAGGGGTTTGATTCAACCAGGCATCAAGGGACACTCCTGACGGCTTGGATAAGCGAAAGAGACACCCGAAAAACGAACCTTTTTCGGGTGTCTTTCGTGTATACGAAATCTAGCGTTAGCAGGCAGCTTTTACTTACTGCGGCTCGAAATTCAGACACTTTTCGAGAATTCAGGTGATTGCATTCCACGTTTGTTCGCAGCGTTTTTATCCATATACCAGAGAAGCACCATACATAGCGCATAGAACAGGCTGATGCCCAGAATAATGATCCATACACTCTCCATATCGAGACTTCGTATGAAAAGGCCCGTCAGATAGGGGCTAAGCGTGTAACCCAGACAACCTACGAATAAGAGAAATCCGTTAAATCTCCCCTGGTGGGTGTCAGGTACACGTGAAGCGATATACAGATTGATATTGGTCTGCACCAGAATCTCCCCAATCGTCCACAGCACCGTAGATACCACGACGATCGCGAAATGTGGCCAATCCCCTAGCAGATAGAGCGCACCAAAGCCGATCCCATAGAAGAGAGCGCCCGCTGCGATAGAGTTCAGAGCGGTAATGCTGCGCGTAGCGGACAGCACCAGCGTGGTGAGAAGGATAACACTGATTGCGTTGATGGTCATCACAGAGCCGTAATAAGCTGCGCCATGCTCGCCAAAGGTTTGATTCATCTGCAGCGGCAGGCTGAACGAATACTGCATGTAGATAAAGTAGTTAAGAAATGACACCACGATAAAAAATACAATGAGCGGATTCTTCAGCAACATCGGGAAGAGTCGCGACGGTGAGGGGTTGGACCCTTGTGGCTGTCGGGATGGAGAGCCGCTTTGTTTATGTTTTTGCTGTCGGGGCTGCTGTTTCCTCTGTGGTTGCTCAGTATGTGTATGATGTACAGGTTCCCCGGTTAACGTCTGCGCTGCCGGGTCACCCGCAGCAACATGAACCTTTTTCCAAATCATGAAGGTAGAGATCAGAAATACGGTGCCAATGCTCAGAAAGACGATATGCACGTAATCTTTAATAAAAAAACCGGCAATAAGTGGCCCAAGCGCAATCCCCAGATTGGCTCCCAGGTACATCAGGGAGAAGGCGGATTTTCGCTGCTTCTCTTCCGGGCACAGCTGAATAATTAAAGCGTTATATGCAGGACGTGTAATACTGATGAAAAACATCACGGCAATCAGAAGATAACCGATGGTTATCGTGCCTGAGTAGAAGGAGCAGCTAATGATCATGAGGGCCGAGAGTACTTGCCCGGAGATAATAATCGTTTTTTTGCCCATCAGATCACTTAAATACCCGCCAAGCAGTACACCGGGGCCGCTGATCAAAGCTGCCATGGATACAAAGATGCCCGCACTGACCACACTCATACCCATCTGCAGCGTAAGCACCAAGGTAATGAGAGAGAAAATAAAATCTCCCATGCTGTTAATGGTTCGTGCCAGGCAGAGATAATAGATATCGCGGCTGAGTCCCGCGTATGTTTTGAATAAAGACAATCGTTTCATTCCTCCCCAAGAATCCCCCAATTCCTAGTAATAAACCACCATGTCAGGTCGATATACGCATCTGCTCTGTTAACTTATACGTTTTCGGGAACGGCAACCTCAATGACGAATCGATCATACATATCCACCAGCGTCTGACGTAATTCCTCGAACGAATCTCCCTCGACAATGGCGAACCCCGAGCGAGTCATCGTATCGTTGACATCTCCTGCGTGCTGTCCCACTTCATAGGACACTTGAAAGTCAATGATGCCTGGCACATCCTGATAATCGTCTCTACCGGAGATATGCTGAATGATCCCTGCGCGTGAGGGGAAGCAGATCATACCCGTAAATTTGTTGCTGGTTTCCTGCTGGGTGAAGGTATATGTGCCAAGCTCCAGATCCGTAACCGCTTCAAACAGATCTACACCGTGGGTATTCTTGATACAAGGCGGCATGACATGCGAACCCCCGATTCTTGCTCCGATCTCTCCGAATACCACTTCTCCATCCGGTGTAACGAACAGCTCGGCATGGGTTACAGATTGATTGATGCCTAGCGCGGCAATGACTTGTCTATTGACGTCCTGGATACGGAGGATCACATCGGTTTCTGCACCTTTGGGGAATGCAATGCTAGCTGGAGGCTTCTGCTGCGTCGCAATGTCCAGACAGTTGTAGAGGTACTGGGAAACGGAAGCAAAAACCACTTCTCCCCGGCACACAATGGAGTCACAATGGAATTCTGTCCCCTGAATGAACTCCTCCAGCAGATCCCGCTGCTGCTCTTTTCTTGTATGCTGCAGGTAATGTAACAATTCTTCCATGCTGGATAGCTTGAACGTATTAATGCTTCCGTATCCGCTGAGCGGCTTTACAATGATGGGGAACCCATACGCAGCGGAGAAACGAAGATAGTCCTGTTGCTGGAGCGCAATGGCTGTTCTGGACGTACGAATTCCGCGCTGATGCAGCATTTGCTTCATAATCCATTTGTTGCGAACCGCCTCGGCCTGATTGCGCTGCATGCCCGGAATGCCGAACTCGGAACGGAGTTGTCCGCCAATCTCAATGGCATTCTCACCCGGCGTTAACAAAGCAACGATGGAGTGCGATTGCAGGATTTGCAGGATATGCTCCCGGATAGCGCCCACGGATTCGAGATAATCCACGTATCTAATTTCGTCAAAATAAGGTTCAAGCCGCTCGGGATGGCGTAATTGATGCCGTTCAATAATAAGAATTTTATGGCAGTCTGTAAACTTGGTTAAGGGTTTCACGAAGTTTAAACCAAATGGAAGCCTGAAATCAGATATGTATACGATCGTTTTCATAAGTCCTCCCCAGATTGAAGTCGAAAACAAAAAAATGGATTTCATAACATTATAGCTCATTATTTTCCATATACAATACATTTTTTGTAAAAATATATGCACAAGAATACATATTTTTGTTACGTTAAAGTGTTAATTGACAGCAGGAATTTTTTGGTATAATATCGTACCGAATTGGAAAATGGATGGGAGGAAATAGAATAAAATGGAGATAACCAGAGAGAAATATGCCATACTGGGCACATTGGGTGACGATGAAGGATTTCTGACCTGCAGCATGCATATTGCGAAAAAAATGGATAATTCTGATATGATTAAACCATACCCCGAGTTCGAAGCAGCTGCAGAAGACCTGAAGTCAGGTGAGATTTCCTGTCTGCTGGTCCCTGGAGCGTATCCCAAGCTGAACAGCTTCATTATGGATTCGGATCTGGTGGTGTCCGAGAGCTTTGTAGAGAAAATTCCTGCTTTGGTGCTGTCGGGCTTTCATGCCATATGTCCAGAGCAGATTGATACCATTTTTCATCATCCGGCGACTACATACTTATTATCTGAGCTTGATATCAACTATAGAGAGAACATCCCGGTATCATCGAACCCTGAGGCATGCAGGAAGGTGATGCTGAATATAGAAACCTCCATTGCGCTCACGAACCAGCTCTGTGCAGATCATTATGGACTGGTGACGTACAAAGTGCTGCGTGAAGGAATTCAAATGCCATGGGTATGTTTTACGAAAAAACCACAGAGGGTGAATGCACTCGTATGAAGAGAATCGCAATTATTTTGGAAAAAAATCTGGAGCAGGGAGCCGCAGCAAACGTGGCGGCCCTGCTCATGGGACAAGCTGCCCTGAATGAACCGGGGTTATATTCAGATCAGCCTGTCCTGGATCAGAGCGGTGTTCAGCACGCAGGTATTCGATACAGCACCGTGATTCTGAAGGCGGGAGAGAATCAACTGATCAATCTGGTCAAAGCCTGTTCTGAGGATAACGACAGTGTGAGACATCTTGTTTTTACACAGACGGGGCAATCCCTCAATAATGCCTTCGAGCAATATGCGAGTGAGATCGCAGCAGTGGCATTGGAGGCCACTAAGGTTGTTGGCGTCATTGTGTGGGGAGAAGATGAGCTGGTTCGGGCAAAGACCAAGAAATTCAGTGTGATGAAATAAAGAAGTTCCGGGGATACGCTTCAAAGTGTGGTACAACAGACAGGATGTTGAGGTTGACTGGAACGGAACAGAGCAGAACAGAATCAGAACAGATCAGTGCGGCTTGACCGTGCGGGGTACAAATATAGCGAGAAGGGCAGAAGCTATCCTATGGATAGGCCTCTGCCCTTGCTTTGTATAAGGGGAATTTTGTAGATGAATGCTCTGTATATAGGTTATGTGCTGCTGACAGTCGTTATCTTGGTCTCCGTGAAGTAGTATAGCAGAGCGAGCAGCGGCATGAGCAGACCAATCAGCGCCGTGAGGCTCCAGCCGCCATGTGCATAAGACCAGCTTCCGAGTGAAGAGCCGATGGCACCTCCAATGAAGAAGATGGACATGAACAGACCATTCACCCGGCCCCTTGCTTCGTTAGCCAGGGAATAGATCACCCGCTGACCGAGCACCAGATTGCCCGAAACAGCCATATCCAGGGTGATAGCGACGACGACCAGCAGAATTAATGAAGCTGTGGAATGGCTCTGGAACAGATAGGCTAGACCAAAGGAAGCTATAGCAATAACCATAGCGGCTCCAGTGAGCACCCGGGTGAAACCGCGGTCTGCCCATCTTCCGGCAATCGGAGCGGCAATGGCACCGCCCACCCCAGCCAGAGCAAACCAGGCAATGCCCTGCTGAGACAGTCCAAAATCACTCGCGAGCCGGAGAGGTACTGTTGTCCAGAACAGGCTGAATGCACCGAACAAGCTGGCCTGATAGAATGCCCGTCGCCGCAGCATCGGCAGGGTACGAAGCAGTGTGCCAAGAGAAATCATCAACTGTCCATAGGTCAGGTTTGGTTCAGGTCGCCGGGCTGGAAGTGCACGTGACAGAAGCAGCATAAGCAGGGCGATCACCACGGCCGAGAAAGCAAACACCGCCTGCCAGCCCATAGCACTGGTGATAAAGCTGGCGACAGGGCGTGCGAGCATAATGCCGAGCAGCAGTCCGCTCATGACATTGCCGACCACCTGCCCACGCTGTTCTTCGGAAGTCAGGTACGTGGCATAGGGTACGAGAATCTGTGCCACAACGGAACCGACGCCAATGAGCAGTGACGCCATCAGGAAGAGGAAAGCACTGGTGGAGAAGGTGGCGGTGATCAGCGCTAGTACAAGGACAATAAGAAACAGTACCATTAAACGGCGATTTTCGATAATGTCGCTGAGCGGTACGATGAACAGCAGACCAATGACATATCCGATTTGTGTCAGCGTGACGATTAATCCGGCTGCGGCAGAAGAGAGACCTGTGGTGCTGCTGATCGGCCCGAGAACCGTCTGAGCATAATACAGGTTGGCTACAATCAAACCGCAGGAAGCGGCGAGCAGGAAAATAATCCAGGCAGGCACGGTAGCCTGAGTCTGGCGTGCACCTTGTTTCTGTTTCGTGTTCATAAGATCGACCTCCAATAAAAGTTTATGATGATTCAGTTGACATTTGTATCGCGAATTACGGATGGGATGAAATAATGAACGTTCCGTTTACTAATTACACCTAAATAATATACGATACGTTTAGTATTGTAAATAGGCAGTTACAAAACAAGTTGAATTCACAAAATATAATGACATTACTGGTAGCCTGGAAATGTATATTAGCGCTGCATTTTAGTATAATGAACGTATCGTTTTGTTAATTTAATTCTGAAGTTATTCTGTCATTGAAGTGGTTGTGTAAATACTTTAGTTGAGCTTACATAGATGATGACAATGGAGGGGTCTGCAATGACTGCAAAAAGAGGACGTCCCCGCAACATGGAAACCCAGAATGCTATTCTTGCGGCGGCCTATGAACTGCTGCTTGAGGATGGGTTCGCTGCGGTGACAATCGAGAAGATTGCCGAACGTGCACAGGTAAGCAAAGCAACGATCTACAAATGGTGGCCAAGCAAAGGCGCTGTTATGCTGGACGGGTATATGTCGGCGTTAACGGCCAGGTTGCCTGTGCCGGATACGGGTGCAGTATATGAGGATGTGCGTGCTCATGCAGGGAACCTGGTTCAATTTTTGACAAGTGCCGAAGGGAAAGTCATTACACAGATTATCGGAGAGGGGCAGTCTGATCCCACCCTTGCGGAAGAATACCGAAGCAGATATATTCAGCCGCGCCGCCGTGAAGCATGGGGCATTCTGGAGAAAGGTGTGGCACGTGGCGAGTTGAAGCAGGGACTGGATATTGGACTGTATATCGACATGATCTATGGGCCAGTGTTCTACCGGATGCTGGTCACGGGTGAGCCGATGGATGATACGTTTGTGGAGCTGCTGCTAGGCGCGGTATTCAAAGGCATTGGGTCTGAGGTATAGCAAAAATTGCAGCAGCATGTAATAAGTAAAGGAAGAAAAGAAGAGGAAAAGGAAAAGGAAGAGGGCAATACGGAGGGATTCCGAATTACCCGGGAAGCGGTATGTGTGGCAGGGCGAAGGTATTATACCTGAAAGATCGGGGAGATGGCAGAGGGCCATGTGTCAGTTGGTTTGGGGACGAAGGAACCTTCGTGCTCGGTCAACTGGGGAGGATCATTCCACACTGAACTTGGCAGTTCGCGTCGTAATACAGGGGCCACTTCTGTGGCAAAACGTTCTACTTGCTCCAGCTGCTCGCTATGCGTGAGTCCGTCAACGCTTATACTTAGCACCTGGTGCCCGTAAGCGGCATGATAATCCAGAATCTTCGAGATCACCTGCTCCGGGCTGCCGATCAAAACCGGGCCGCGGGCGATGTTGTCCTCCAGATCCGTAAAAGGAGACTGGTTATGCTGTGCCGCCGCGGTGGCATGAAATGCTTCATAATACGGCTTGTAGCGGCGAATAGCTTCTTCGCCCGTGCTCGCAAGATAGAGGCTGCCAGCACCAGAACCAATCACAGCTTGTTGTGCATCATGACCATAATAAGTGAGGCGCTCGCGGTAGTGGTCGATCAAAGCTTTGTATTTGGCCTGAGGGTGGAAGGAATTCGAGGTAAAGAGCGGCTCACCATATTTGGCAGCCAGTTCTGTAGATAGTGTGCTCGACGCACTGCCATGCCAGATCGGAATGATCTTCTGAAGGGGTCTCGGCCACGTGGTCACTCCATCAAGTGCAGGACGATATGTGCCTTCCCAGGTGACATTTTCTTCCGACCACAGCCGCTTCAGCAGATGATAGCGTTCATCCAGAGAGTCCCACTGCTGCTCTTCACGGATGCCAAACAGCGGATAATGACGCGGGTCATTGCCTTTGCCGATAATCAGCTCCAGCCGTCCACCCGATAACTGATCCAGCGTAGCGTAATCCTCGGCAACCCGAACCGGATCAAGGATGCTGAGAACCGTAACCGTGGTCAGCAGACGAATCCGTGAGGTGGCCGCAGCAATCGCTGTTAACACAACGGGCGGCGATGAAGACAGAAAAGGTGCGCCGTGTCGCTCACCAATTCCGTAGGCGTCGAATCCCAGTCGCTCAGCGAGCTGAGCTTGCTGCAGGATGTTATGGAACTTCTGCTGAGTTGTCAGCACTTCCCCTGTGACGGCGTTAGGCAGATTCATCATGAGGCTAAACAAGGCAAATTTCATTGAATGTACTCCCTTGCTTGTATAAAAGTGTCTGTCCGTGTTGTATAATCCTATGGAAATAGTAGGATATTGAAGTTGGAATAACTGTATCATGTTCCTGCGCATTCTTCTAATGGATTTTTTCTATAAGCAATTGGGGACTAAGCCAAACTGGAAATGGAGAAGGATCTTTTTCTGGGAGAAAATTGTAAAATAATTGCCACGATTTTTATTGACCACTGTAAAATTTAGGATTAAAATTGGTGTAATCATATAAATTCAAATTTCTGGATTTTAATTGTGGAGGTGGGATACATGGAACCTGCAACTACGATACGCTCAACGATTGAGGATTACATCAGGAAACAGGGATATACCCTTCAATATTTTGCAGATATATCAGGAGTGAACGCCGGGACGCTAAGTGCAATCATTAAGGGAACTCGTCCCATCGCCATGGCGCAGCTTGATCTGATTACCCAGGGCATGAATCTGGAGGAAGGCTATTTCTATGAGACATACGGTGCGGAGTGCTTCGTGGAATCGGCTCCCCACTGGCGAAGGCTTGAGCCTTTCCTGCAGCGCTGTGCAGAATTGGACAAGCTGGACTGCATCCAGCGGGTCATTCAGCAGGTAACGGACGATCGCTCCTATATTTCAGAACTGTTCGAAATGGCCGAAGGCATGCTGGAGCGTGGTCAGCAAAAAGCAGCCCGCATGTTATATGAATGCGTAGCCGAGTGTGAGAAATACCAGCATTCCGAGCGCCTGGCCCTCTGCCAGTATCGCATCTTCACCCTCTCGCTCGGTCAGAATCAGCATGATAATCTCCGTGCCGCCGTGCACTTCGAGCCTTATATTAATCGTTTGGATGAGGAGAGGCAGCTGGATGCGATTAGGGAGTTGGCTAATATGTATGGTAGCTTATGTTACTGGGATAAAGTACTCCATTTAGCTGGCGAACTATTACAACGAGTCAAATGTTTGGAACAATATAAAAATAAAAAAAAAGGAATGTACTATAATCGACTTTCTAAACACCCAATGTTTAGTTATAAATACTACGCTTATTTAATGATGGCAACAGTATGCGGAGAACGTAAAGAATATGAAAAGGCATTGGAGTATACCGCTTTGTATTCCGATATAGTTATTGAAGACCCTACTCCAGAGGATCAAAATTTTATAAAACGATTCAAAGATTGGGCTGAGGTAAACACTTATTTGTACAAACTAATGATAGGTGATAAAAATGCGTTGAATTCTTATCTCGATTTTATAGAAATTAATGAAAACGAAACCCTTCTCGGACTTGTTAAAGTTATAGAAGCAGCTAATCAGAATAACTTCAATATTGATCAAGTTCTTAGAAGATTCGATCTTTTTATTTACAAGGTACTTAATAAACTTAGCTATCAAAATAGTTATAGTATAATGATAAAAAACGACCATTATATCAAATTTTTGGGGGAATTAGCCTTATACGAGTTGTCTAGAGAGAGGTATCAAGAAGGATTTAGGCATCTTCTTAATTGTTTAGTGGTTGCTAAGAAGGTTAACGATGACTCTACTTTAATTTATTGTGTCAGTTTATTTGAAGAATATAGAAATCAGGCTTCTGAATCAACAGAATCGCAGTATAAAAGTATCATTAAGGAGGTTTATGATCGATATGATAAAAAAAGCAGTGTTGGCACTAATGCTGTTTAGTTCCTTTTTGATGTTTCAGTGCTCTACAGAAGGTGTAGAGACAATTATAACTTTACTTTCTAGTCATGGTTTTGGGGGATACTAAAAAATTCTACGTTTATTAATAGTAAGCGTGCTATTTCCAATTTGGAAATGGGACGTTTTTTTATTTTATAATAGATTGACCTATGTAAAATACAGGATTAAAATAACATTTATTATATCAAATTGAATTATAAGTGGTTTTTTATTTAGGAGGTGGAATAGTGAATTTAGCTCCTACAATAAGAGCATATATTGAGAAGTATATGAGAGAACAAAATCTCAAGTTGCGGCATTTTTCCGATATTACAGGAATTAATGTTGGAACATTAAGCGCCATTCTTAAAGGTAGCAGACTTATGTCTATGAACCAATTAAATCAAATTACTTCTATAAATGGGATTAGAGAAAGGTTACTTTTATGAGAGTTATGGGCTAGAATCCTTCATTGAATCTGCGCCCCACTGGAGACGTTTGGAACCATACCTCTACGAGTGTGCAGAACTTGGTAAGCTGGATTGTATACAACAAGTTATCACTCATGTGACGGATGATCGATCATATATTGAACAGTTATTTGAAGTAGCTGAAAGCTTTTTTGCTAGAGGACTTAAAGAAGCAGCTCTTATTTTATATGAATGTATTGCAGACAGTGAGAAATATCAACACTCGGAGCGGTTGGCCTTATGCCATTACCGCATTTTCTTGCTTCAGAAAACACTGAATAAATTGAATAACCTGAATGCCGCAGTAAGGTTTGAACCCTATATCGATAAATTGAATGAAGAAATGCAGTTAGATGCTTTTAAAGATTTAGCTAATTTATATAGCACAATGAATCTATGGGATAAGGTTTTTGAGTTGGCTGAGGAGTTGATTCGAAGAACTGACTTACAAATTCATCTTCAATCCTTGAGACGGAAAAGGAAAACTAGAGTTGCCTGTTATCCTCTTTTCACTTATAAAGCCTATGCCATTCTACACAAGGCGCATGTATCTGGAGAACGTAGGCAATATATAAAAGCTTTAGAGTATACAGGTATTTATGAGGATATAGTGAACAAAGTTAACGATCCAACTGGAGAAGAACAAGAACTAATAGAACTGTTCAAGGGTTGGGCGGAGGGGAATCGATATTTATACAAGGTACTATCAGGTGATTTTGAGGTCTTGAATGATTATCTGGATTACCTAGATGTTAATCATGAGGAAATTTCAACAGCATTCGTATATATTATACAAGCTGCCAATCAGTACTCTTACAATATTGACTATACACTGAATAGATTCAAAAATCAGATAAACGAGATTAGAACAAAGAAATATGTAAAAGTAAAAAGAGCATATAACGAACAGGCATCAAATTTTAGATATATACGCTTATTTTACGAACTAGCAAAATACAGATTAAGTCAAAACCAAATTCAGCAGGGGATCGAACATTTAATTACTAGTTTCGAACGATCTGTCTCAAGCAATGATGACATGTTGTGTATCAAATGCATTGATTTGTACGGAAGATACAGACATTTCGCTAGTAAAACCCAGGAAGAGCAGTATACAAAACTAATAGATAAGTTAAGTGTACCAACTTTTCAATAGTAAAACATCTGGGGAGGACGATGAAGACAATGTCCAATATACGTTCCTACATTGAAGATTACTTGAAGAATGAGGGATATAAGCTACAGAAATTTTCAGAAATTGCTGACATTAATGTGGGTACATTAAGTGCGATCATCAAAGGAACCAGACTTATGTCAATGAATCAACTAGACCAAATCACATCAGCAATGGGATTGGAACAGGGGTACTTTTATGAAATATATGGAGTTGAATGTTTTATTGAATCTGCGCCCCATTGGAGGCGATTAGAACCGTTCTTATATCGTTGCGCTGAGCTTGGTAAGATAGATATTATACAACAAGTCATTACTCATGTGACAGATAATCAATCCTATATTGATGAGTTATTTCATGTGGCAGAGAGTCTCTATAATAAAAGCATGAATGAAACGGCACTCATTTTATATGAATGTGTGGCCGACAGTGAGAAGTACCAGCACTCGGAGCGGTTGGCGCTTTGCCAATACCGCATTTTCTTGCTTCATAAAACATTGAGTAAATTTGATAATCTCAATGCAGCAGTAAAGTTTGAACCATATATTGATAAATTGAATGAGGAAGTGCAACTGGATGCAATTAAAGACTTGGGCAATGTGTATATTGCGATACAATTGTGGGACAAGGTTGATGCATGGGCACGGGAACTGGAACGGAAAGCCGAATTTCAATTAAAAATGCAATCTCGTAGGCGAAAAAATAAAAGAAGGCTAACAGCCTATCCTCTTTTTACATATACAGCCTATGCAAACTTAATGATATCGACTGTATATGAGACCGGCGGGGAATATGATAAGGCCATAAAGTATATGCAGAAATACATGAGGATAATTGAAATTGAGAATCCTACACAAGAGGATCAAGAAATAATAGATTTATTCAAAAAATGGGGGGAGGGTAATCGACTGTTGTACCAATTAATGCTTGGTCAAGAAAATGTAATCGATTCTTATTTGGATTATATCGAAAACAACCCGCCAGAAATATTAGCTGGATTGGTTAATATATTGCAATCAGCTAATCAGTATTCCTTTAACATTGACTATGCTTTGATTCGATTCGAGAATCAGATCAAATTAATTAATACGGATATGCAAAATAAAAGTGGATATAACGATCAAATGTTTAACCGCCTGCATCAAGAATTATATTATGAATTGGCAAGGTATCAAATAAATCAATGTAACTATTCAATTGGAATTGATACCTTACTTATGTGTTTAGATCTCTCTTCTTCAAGTAAAGATGATCTGATGTGCATTAAATGTTTGGATCTGTACGGGGAGTATCGGAGCGAAGCCGATGAAACACAAATGAAAAAGTATAAAAATGTAATAGAAAAGTTAAGCACACCAACTTTTTGATAATGAAATATCTTGGGAGGGGCGGTGAAGGAAATGTCCAATATACGTTCCTATATTGAAAATCACTTGAAAGACAATGGGTATAAACTACAGCAATTTTCAGAAATTGTTGACATTAATGTGGGTACATTAAGTGCGATCATCAAAGGAACAAGGCTTATTTCAATGAACCAACTAGACCAGATTGCCTCTGCAATGGGTTTGGAACAGGGGTACTTTTACGATATGTATGGTGTGGAATGTTTTATTGAGTCTGCACCTCATTGGAGACGTTTAGAACCGTTTATATATCGTTGCGCTGAGCTTGATAAGCTGGATATTATTCAACAAGTCATTACTCATGTGACAGATGATCATTCATATATAGATGAGTTGTTTGAAGTAGCTGAAGATTTGTATAACAAAGGAATGAAGCAAGCAGCACTTATTCTGTATGAATGTGTGTCTGAATGCGAAAAATATCAGCACTCTGAACGATTGGCTATGTGTCAGTATCGTATATTTCTGATAAGTATAAACTTAAAGAAATTTGATAATCTAAATGCAGCCATTCGTTTAGAGATTTATGTAGAGAAACTCAATGAAGAAGTACAGTTGGATGCGATCAAGGAATTGGCTAATGTATATAGTACAATGCACTTATGGGAAAAAGTTTATTCATTGGCAGAAGAATTAGAAAGAAAATCTGATGCTCTATTAAGTTTTAAGTCGCGAGGAAAGGCTAAGCGTATTACGGTTTATCCTTTAATTACTTACAAAGCTTATGCGATTCTGCTAAAGGCAGGTGTCTTTAAAGAACGTAAAGAATATGCAATGGCTCTAAAATATACAGATATCTATGAGAGAATAGTTGATATTCCTGATCCATCAGAAGAAGAAAGAATTATGATCGCCAAATTTAAGAGATGGGCTCAAGGAAATCGCATAACAATTAATTTGATGTCTGGAAACCAAGAATTCATTCATGAGTATCTTAATTACCTGAAAGCCTACTCTGAGGAAACGTTAACTGCTTTTATTAATATTCTTGAGGTTGCTAATGAACAATCCCTAAAAATTGAGTTTGATTTAGAAAAATATGAAAACAAAATCAAACGATTTTATTTAGATGAAGGGTGCAATTCACGGGTTATAACGCATAGATATATGTTGTTTAATTATGAACTTGCAAAGTATAAATGCAATCGACAAGATTACCAAAACGGTATAGATATAATACTTTATAACTTATCTCTTTCAACATTGAACCAAGATGATCACATGAAAGTAAAATGCATTGATTTATACGGAACTTACAGACAGCAAACTAGTTTGTCTCAGCAAGAGACGTATTTACAATTATTTAAAACGATAAATATTAAATAAAATAAACAGCCTATCTGCTTCTGAGGTAGGCTGTTTTGTGTTTTGAGAAAGGATTAGGCAGAGCGCAATGCCTTTTCTAAAGAATTCTTTTTACAATATTATGCAAAACCACGCGTGTTGAATATCTAATTTATGTAAATTTATTTTGCTGAAACACCGAACTTAAAAAATGTTCATGTTGCATCACCAGTCGCCATTCGGCG
>NZ_JACHKG010000052.1:0-27158 GCF_014203995.1 Paenibacillus sp. JGP012
GCATGGCGCGCTAGGTTATCTTTCCCCTGCTCGTTTTGCAATGAAATTTACGGACAAATCCATAGCGTAGTGTCTACTTTCTTGACATAGGTCCATGGAGATCGTTAGAATTTGAAAAGCATGTTTTTGCCCCAAATAAGGCTTCTCAGGATCGTTAGCGTTTGGTCCGTCACGAGAGATATTTTCTGAAAAAAAATCCCTGCCAGCATGATGCCAGCAGGGATTTTTACGATGGCTATGGGAGGGCAAACAGCCCCCTTAACCACCTCATAATATTACATCTCAACGCTCTATACAGGCTTCACCGTAAACGTAAAGTGATATGGACGATTCGCTTGCAGTGTATACTCTGGATGTGTACGCGCACTCCAGCTGTCGTCACCGCCAACGCCCATCTGCATGTAGTTGATACGGGCGATGGTGTGCGGGCTTGCTGGCAATTTGTAGACGTGGTCATTCGCTTCCAGCTCTTCTGGTGACCACGGCAGTGCATTGATTTCAAACGGTGCAGTGGCTTCAAAATACAGACCGCTGCTGCCATGTGCAGCATTACCAGCATTCCCGTCGTTTACAATACTTCCAGCATTTACAGCATTCTCAGTACTCCCGTCAAGTGAAGCATTACCAGCATTCCCACCAATTACAGCATTCCCAGCAGCTCCATCACTGCCACCAGTACCCCCTACAGCAGAAGTAATCGCTGCAAAACGAACATCCGTTTTGTTGCCGCATTCCTGCGGTTTCAGATATGGCACGAACTGATCGCGAACGGCTCCGGTATAATAGCCGAGGCGTGCGCTGGTCAGGCGGTCAATATAGTTGTCATGCGGGCCACGACCGTACCAGGAGATCGTATCCAGACGATCCTTCAATTCAAACAGCATGCCAAACTCAGGCAGCTCAGGCAGACCTGCACCCGGAACGAGGGTTTGGCTGATTTCCAGCTCGCTATTCGGTTTGATGTGATACGTGATAGACAGTGTAGTTCCCGGGCTGGCATCCCATGTATAATCCGTTGTCACATGACAGCCCTGCTCATCCGTATGATGTTCAAAACGAATCAGCTTGCTCGTCGCATGGGCATCCCGCCAGAAGGCAGCACGTTCATTCAGTTTGTTACCCAGATCGTTGTCCGTCATTGCACGCCAGAAGTTTGCACGAGCCGGTGACAGCAGCAGCTCCTGCTGGTTGATCTGATACGAGGTCAGCGCACCGGTGCCTTTGTTGAAGCGTAATGATACGTTCCCCGCAACCACGCTGAGCTCATCTTGAGTCCGACCTTCCTGTAGCTCGTTGCTTGCAAGCTCCTGCACCTGAAGCATATCACCTTGCCCCGCAACCACCTGCTGAATTGCACGCAGACGTGGAGATACTACAAATTGCTCCCAGCCAATCTCATGACCTGCCTCTGCCCACTTCTCGGCCTTCTTCGTTACCAGAGAGACAGTAAGTACGGCCTCCGTAAACAGGTCAGAGGACGCCGTATAAGGAATGTGAACCTCAATGGATTCGCCAGGCTGTGCAGCAATGTCCAGATGTCCTTTTTCCACAGGCACGCCGTTATGGGATAACGTCCAGGCGAGCGCATATTGGTTCAGATCGGTGAACAGGAAATGATTCGTGATACGAATCAGCCCGGTTTGCAGATTGAGCGCTGACATGCGAACGTTCTGATAGCATTTTTTGACTTCTTCCAGCTTAGGTGTGACCGTTTTATCCGCCAAAATAAGTCCGTTACCGCAGAAGTTGCCATCATGCGGCGATTCGCCAAAATCTCCACCATATGCGAGATATTCTACGCCGTCTGCTGTCTTGGTACGAATGGATTGATCCACCCAATCCCAGATAAATGCTCCCTGCAAGATTTCATATTTATCAAACATCTCCCAGTACAGGTGCAAACCACCACAGGAGTTGCCCATCGCATGGCTGTATTCACAGATGATATAAGGCTTTTTGTCACCTTTCATGCGTGCATACTGCTCGATATCATTCGGGCTGATATACATCGTGGATTCAATATCGCTGGCTGAATCCGTAGGGCGATAGTGATAAGTACCTTCATAATGCACAAGCCTTGTCGGATCGGCCTGTTTCAAATAGTTGTACATGGCGATGAAATTATCTCCACCAAACGATTCATTACCGAGCGACCAGATGATGATGGACGGATGATTTTTATCCCGCTGGAACATCGAATTACAGCGATCAATGACATTGTCGCGCCATTCCGGCTTGCTTGCCGGGATGTTGTCGTCGTTCATTTCCTTTTGCCCATAGTACCAGGTACCATGTGTCTCCAGATTCGTCTCGTCAATGACATACAGTCCGTATTCATCACACAGCTCGTACCAGAGCGTCTGATTCGGATAGTGCGAAGTACGCACGGCGTTAACATTGTAGGCTTTCATCAGCTCGATGTCACGAATCATATCCTCACGCCCGATGGCGCGTCCAGCGTCCGGGGAGAATTCATGCCGGTTTACTCCTTTGAACACAATGCGTTTGCCGTTGATTTTCATCAAGCCATCCTTGATCTCGAACTTGCGGAATCCGACGCGGCTGCGAACAGCTTCTACTGTTTCACCTGACGCATTCTGAATGGACAGCACCAAAGTATACAAATTAGGCGTTTCGGCACTCCACAAGAGCGGGCTGATCACACTTGCAGAGAGAGAGAGCATCAATTCTTCTTCATTGGCAAAAGAAACCTCGGCCGCCAGCGGCTCATCCCAAACCACCTGCTGCTCTGCATCATAGAGCTGTGCTTGAACGGTCAAGCCGTCTACATGTTGTCCGGCATGATGATGGTACAGCTTCACATCAAGCTGAAGCTCTGCATCCTGATAAGCCTCATCCAGTTCCGTACGGACAAAGAAATCGGCAATCTGAACCGGGGAAGGCGAATGCAGGTAAACCCCGCGGAAAATACCGCTAAGCCGCCAAAAATCCTGATTCTCCAGCCAGCTGGCATCACACCAGCGATAGACTTCGACTGCCAGCTTGTTCTCGCCTTCCGTCAGATACGCTGTGATATCAAATTCTGCGGGAGTGAAGGTATCCTCACTGTAACCGACAAGCTCTCCGTTTACCCATACATAGAAGGCCGATTCAACACCTTCAAAGTGCAGCAGCACAGGGCGATCTTTCCAGTCCGCAGGGACAGTAAACGTACGAATATATGAACCAACCGGATTATAGGTTGCTGGTGCGAAAGGCGGTTTTAACTCAGGCTCACGCTCCACCCATGGATACGTCATATTGGTATAGTGAGGGTAATCATAACCCTGTAGCTGCCAGTTCGAAGGAACACTGATTTCGTCCCAGCTGCTGGCATCATAGCCATGTTCATAAAAGGATGCAATGCGCTGCTCTGGCGTTTCCGCAAAGCTGAACCTCCACAAGCCATTCAGAGATTGATACCAGGGAGAAGCGGTAAATTCGCTGGATAATGCTTCTTCTATGGATGGGAACGCTACCATATTGGCATGCGCGGGCAGACGATTCACCTGAAACGTCTCGGGATTGTTGTTCCATTCCGGATATCCGTTAGCCGGAGGGGTGTGTACGAGTTTCTTTCGCATAACAGCAGCTCCTTTGATCATGTTATAATATATTCACATTATAGAATTGATCAGGCGCTTAGAGAATAAAGAATATTGCCCATATATATCACAATATGAAACCAATTATAGAGAGTGTGGTGTGCGGGATGAATACACGGATTTTTTTTGGCAAAACAGATGAAGCGGCTCGTCTCCCGATCTATATGACTACGGTAGGTTATTGGGAGCATCAATATGAAACCGAACGTCCCGAAGGGTTCCCGGATTACCAGATTCATCAGATTATTCAGGGGCAGGGGAGGCTTAGTATACAGGATGAGGAAGAGTATATCGTGGGCCCGGGCGAGGTGTTTATTACCTATCCTGACATTCCCCACAGATATGAGCCGATTACGGATCGCTGGGAGCTGGCCTGGGTATCCTTTCATGGGCGTGAAGCAAGTCAGCTGCTGGCATATGCAGGCATCACCGGCTCGGGTGTGTACAAGCTCAGAAACGCGGAGTTGCTGCATGCATTGCAGCAGATGCTGATGAGGGGCGAAGGGGTGGAGGATACCTTAGATGCAGATGGCGACCGGGACAGCTCCAAACATCTGTATGCACTGCTGCTGGATTTGAAGCCCTTGCTCATCGCGGCAGGCAGCGATAATGACGAGATGGAACGTCTGAAGCCGGTGCTGCGTTACATTACAGAGCATCTGGATCAGCCTTTGTCACTGAAGGAGCTGGCAGAGGTGGCTGTGGTATCCCCGCAGTATCTATGTCGTTTGTTTCAGAAGGCACTTCATGTCAGACCTGTGTTTTATGTCAATCAGGAACGAATCAATCGCAGCAAACAGCTCATGTTCAGTGAGCGTGCGCTGCGAATCTATGAAGTTGCCGACCGGGTGGGATATGAAAATGCCAGCTATTTCTGTTCCATGTTTAAACGACATACAGGCATGAGTCCCGAGCGGTTTCGCAGGCTGCATGGTTTAACCTGAGCGCGAGTAGGAGAGGGCAACCTAATTTTTGATCTGTTCTTCATCTTAATTTCAGCTTCTGTTAAGGTAGAAGGGATAAGATAACTCTTGTAAACCCCTTCTCGTGTTAAATAGATGTGTGACTGGCCCTGTTCGGATTGTCCTCCGAGCAGGGCACTTTTTTTACATGGACCTGAGCACGCATGCTATGATGAGAGAGAAGAGGAACATAATAATACATAAAACGTTAGAGCATACATGAGAATATACTAGCTTTAATTTTCAAAAGATAGAGAAAGGCAGGGATTTGCATTGCATGCGCGTCTGCACTCGTTGTATCGTCCGGTACAAATCAATGGACTTGATCCTCGTACATATTACATCGAACATGCGCCCTCGCCTTCACTTGCGGCCTATGTGGCCTGTTATTGGGAGTCGGGCACCCGTGATCCTGTAGAGAATGACCAATGCTTTGAAGGACCAGGAAATTCGTTTGACCAACATCCGAAATCTACCGCTTCTGCCCGGGTACTGCCGGATGGCTGTAACGACATGCTCGTTCATTATGATGCCGAGCAGGCCCGCTTTTCGTACAGTTATTGCGGTAATTACACGCAGCCCTTTGCATTTCCGTTATTGCCTGCGTCTCCTCCGGCGGGAGCGTATACGTTTGGCGTTCGATTTTTTCCCGGGGGAGCTCCTTTTCTGCATGGTCAGTCACTCGATCTGTTCACGGACAGACGAATTCCGCTGGAGGACTGCTGGCCGTTAAAGTGGGATGAGCTGCAGATGAAGATGGAGGAAGCAGTGAACTTTGCAGCACGTGTACAGGTGATGGATCAGTATCTCAGCCAGATGACGCTGCGTAATAGCTGCACACAAGCCGATCAGCATCTTCTGCAAAATGTACTACATCGTATTTTCAAAAATAAAGGACGTACAAGTGTACAAGACATCGCAAAGGGAGAAATTGTTAGTGAACGGCAACTGCACCGCAAGGTAACAGAGCAGGTGGGTATCAGCCCCAAGCGGTTGAGTGAGATTGTTCGTTTTCATGAGGTGATGCATGGCATTCGTGAGGCAAGATTTACCGATGGTGTGACGATTGCTCAGCAGTATGGCTTCTATGATCAGGCGCATCTCATTCGGCAGTTCGGCAAGTTTTATGGAGATACCCCGTTGACGGCCATTCGGGAGCAACAGCAGATGTTGTCCGAAAAATACAATCTTTCGTCAGTCTCTTCCGTTATACTCGAAGTATAGATCAATACCATGACAAAGGAGCAATATATGATGAATGGAACATTGCAAATTCGGGAGCATCTGTTAACCGAACTGGAAACAGGCGTACGCACAGGAGCTTCATTAATTCGGCTTATTCGTGCAGAGGACTGGGCGTATCGTCCGCAGGATAATATGCGTTCCCTCGTGGAGCTGGTGCATCATTTTATCCAGATTACCGCTTCTGATCTCGCCATTATGCAGGAGCAAGGTGAAGCTGAGGTAGGGCAGGTGGAGAACAGCTTGGCTGGCAATCAGGATGTTGAGCAGCTGGAGAAACAGCTGTGGAGTAATCTGGAAACGTACAAAGCATATATCACAAGCCTGAGTGAAGAGGACTTTCTGAACCGCTCAACCAAAGCATTCTATGCGGAGCATGGCCATTTGCAAGTCCAGTGGCAGATCGAAACGCTGACCCATGTGTTTCACCATCGCTCACAGCTCTATAACTATCTTAAGCAGCTGGGCCACGAATTGAACTTTTTTATGCTGTATGCTTGATTTTTTCTCAGACAAGCTTGTTGGAGAAACTCTTTAATTAAGCCTGATCCAAACATGTAGATGAAAGATTATGTTTAAAAATATAGGCTAAGCAGCTCCGCCAATTTCAGGTGGGGCTTGTTTGTTTTTTTATGGTGTAGCGACAATCTATCAAACTTCCATGTCAGCTATAAATGTACGTTCTACCACGGTCAATTCACCGTGGCTTTACTAGATTCTGAACATAGAATACCGTATCAAAGCAAAAAGGAGGTGATTCTGATGGCCATCCTTTTACCATTACAGTTTTACAACCTTGCAGCAGGAGTAGGCAAGTCCTTCTATGAAAACCTGACTGGCGGTGTGAATGCCAGCGTGACGGTGAATAATACTGGACCTGCTGCTGTATCGCTTGTTATCACGCGTGTCAATGCACCAGTGCTCACTTATGTCATTCCTGCAAACAACAGTCTTAGCATCTCGGCAGGCGCGGTTCTGGTTTTTGCTCTGTTAGCAGACCAGGGGGGCGATGCAACAGGGACTATTGAGGTTGCTTTGTCATAATTATGATGGGTTGTAAGCTATAAACCTCTGTCCGGCAGTGCCGGCAGAGGTTATTTTTAGTACGCCCAGCATGGGCGTCATCTCTAGGGTGAAAGTCCCGAGCGGGGGCTGGCAAGCGCCTACCGTTAGCCAAGGGCAAGGGTGTCTACCGCGAGGTGGAATCTGAAGGAAGCCGGAGGCAAAAGCACGACCTGAGATACACGAATCCAATTTGAGGCGGTTGCAGCCGGATGAGTCACCTAGACATGACAAAATCCAAAGCTGCCAAGGGCTGCAGCCGTAAATTTGGGCAGGTGCGGGCGGAAAGATGACGTTCTTATCTGGGGAGGCCTGCCGGATATGCAAGAAAAAAAAACTTGTAACCGCAGCTGAGAGGCTGCGCTGAACCGGCAGGAGTCAGCAGAGGCCATAGTACGTAAGCTGTTGCAACAGCTTACGGAAGGGCTGAACCGAAAGGAGAGAGGAAACCGATGCGTTCGCACGAAGAGCAACGACAGCCGAATATCTCGCAAGAGAGCTGCCAGCAAAGAGAAGCGGTGAAGCCGCCAGGGTATGCTGGAGCGCCGAGTTCTTCGTCGGCACAAACCGCTTCTTCCTCTCGCAAAGCAGAGAACAACTTGCTGGAGCGAATGCTCGAAAGAGACAACCTTAGGCTCGCGTATAGACGAGTGGTACAAAACGGAGGAGCGCCCGGCGTGGACAATGTAACGGTAGCGAATCTACAAGCATACTTGAAAACACATTGGGAACCGGTGAAAGCTGAGCTTCTTGCGGGTACCTATAGACCTGCACCAGTTAAACGGGTGGAAATTCCCAAACCCGGAGGCGGCGTACGGATGTTAGGCATTCCGACCGTGATGGACCGTTTTCTTCAGCAGGCGCTTCTACAAGTCATGAACCCGATCTTTGACGCAGAGTTCTCCTGGTACAGCTACGGCTTTCGGCCGGGGAAGAGTGCACATGATGCCGTGAAACAAGCACAAAGATATGTCCAAGGTGGTCTGAGATGGGTCGTAGATCTCGATCTGGAGAAATTCTTTGACCGGGTAAACCACGACATGCTCATGGCGAGAGTGGCACGGAAGGTGACAGACAAAAGAGTGCTGACACTGGTTCGCGCGTATCTAAACGCCGGAGGCATAGTGGATGGAAAGCTGAAGCACAGCCGGGAAGGAACGCCCCAAGGTGGTCCGCTCAGTCCGCTGCTGGCAAATATCCTATTGGATGATCTGGATAAGGAACTGACCGGACGGGGCCTGCGCTTTGTACGCTATGCGGACGACTGTAATATTTTTTGTGGCGAGCAAACGTGCTGGCGAACGGGTCATGGAGTCGGTTAGCCGATTTGTAGAAAGAAAGCTAAAACTGAAAGTGAACCGGGATAAAAGTGCGGTAGCAAGGCCGTGGCACCGAAAGTTCTTAGGATTTAGTTTCCTGAGTCAGAAACAGGCAACGATTCGATTGGCACCGAAAACAATCTCGCGATTCAAGGAAAGAATTCGTGATCTGACGAATCGAATGTGGTCCATTTCCATGGAAGAACGAATTCGCCAAGTGAACCGGTATGTGATGGGCTGGCTTGGATACTTCCATCTCGCCTCAGCGAAGATGCACCTCCAGAAACTGGACCAATGGATTCGGAGAAGACTCCGAATGTGTTTGTGGAAGCAATGGAAACGAGTGCGCACACGAATCCGCGAACTCCGGGCACTTGGGGTGCCCGAGTGGGCAGGTTTGGCGATGGCTAACTCACGGCGCGGAGCATGGGAAATGTCCCGGAACACAAATAATGCCCTTCCGACTTCCTACTGGGAAGCGAAAGGGCTGAAAAGTTTGCTCTCACGTTATCTGGAGCTTTGTTAACCTTTTGGAACCGCCGTATGCGGACCCGCATGTACGGTGGTGTGAGAGGACGGGGGCTCGCCGCCCCCTCCTACTCGATTATATTAGGTTTACAAAATATATAATTAACAAAATATTCACATATAATAGAAAATAATGGTTTATGTATTAATATAATTGCTTTAATATACAATATGTAACATATTTTAAAACTAGGAGGAATAAAATTGAACAAAAAGGTAAAAATGTTGTCTGCTGTATTGTGTAGTGCGTTGGCTATCTCATCTTTGGCTCCTGTTGCATTTGCATCTTCAGCAACTCCAACAACCACATCTCCAACGATCGAGTTACCTAGAGGCGAATTTACTATTAATAAAAAGACACTAGTTATAGGTGAGGATGAATTCTCAGCAAAGATTATGAATTCTATTGAAACCATGACACCGTACATAAATAAAGGTTCGGACAATTTGTATCATATTGATCCTGCTGCTCAAGAGGTTGTTGAACAGGATGTTTACAATCATTTTGCTCAGGGTGTTCAAAACTTGAATACTGCACTAAACAATCAAGTTTCTTCCCATGGTAGCCAAGTTGTGACTCCATTCGTATTTAGCAATTCATATTGGTGGGGAGTTGCGATTACCTTTAATAACCAAGAAACAAAAGATATGATCTACTCATTGCAACAAACAGCAAATGTAGGAGCTATACTTGCTGCGATAGCAGTATTTATTCCTGGTGGCCAATTAGGCGCAGTAGTAGCTGCAATTGAATCCGCTGGAGCTAATATGATCGCTAACTCAATGTCACATAATAATGCTGGTAGAGGGGTCACCTTGAACTTGCATTGGCTGCCGTTTGTATACTATGAAGTGACAACAAATAAAGGATAAAGTAGAATATTAAAAGAAAGGAGGGATATCTTGGGGACTTCATTATCAATTATACTACTCTTTCTTTTAATTCCTACTGTTGTACTGGTCACTATCGTTAGATCAATCTTTAAAAAAGATAGAGTCAGAACCAGTTATGTTTTAACAGGAGTTATGGCACTAGCAATTATCATGCTAGCCATAAACTTGATCGTAACAAATTCTTTAAACCAGACCAATATTATCACTATTTTGTTATTGACTTTATCACTGTTTTTCTCATTGCAAATTAACAAAAAAAGAAGAACTAATTAAGTTTAAACCCACTAGCGTTAGATTGCTGGTGGTTTTTTTTGTTATTAAATAACGAACGTACATTCGCATATAATGACAAAAAGCAAACGAATGTTCTATTATGGAGGGGTGAACATGCCAGTAAAATACTTGGGTTGGTTAGTCGAGATCATTTATCAAGATCAGTCAGGGAAGATTACGAAGCGCCGCATCCAGATTAAAAGTATCCGATCTGGAATGATAAAGGCAGATGATTTATTGTCTGGCCAGCCACGTACATTCCGTGAATCAGGGCTGCTGGCATGGCATCCAATCAAGACAGCAGAGAAAGGGGCATAAAGATATTGACTGATTATCAGCGCAAGGTGTTGAGAATCTTATACAACTATAAAAACGGCCGCAGACGCTTCCCTACGATTCATGAGCTGACCGTCAAGACAGGCAAATATAAACCTGATGTTATGGCTGCATTGGACGCCCTTGTGTCTTCGAATTACATACAATGGGATGATAAATCAGATACGACCAAAATCGTGATTCTGGAGGGCTGGGAGCGGGAATCTGAGAAGCCGCAGCTTCCCGTGTCATCACCGACGATCAAACCTGCTAATACAGATTACTGGACACAATATTGAGGGGGGATGAACTGTGACAAGCAAATTGACAGGGAACGGAGTTTTCGAGGGATCACGCATAATTCTGCCAGAACATCGTGATGCATATCTTCGGGAAATGAGTCTGCAGGAAAGAAGAGGCAAGCCGGTCCTGGACGAACAGGAGATGCAGCTCATTGAAGAAGCTATCTTCGAATCATACCAGGAACGGCACTCTGTTACGCTTACGGTATTCAATCCTTTTGATGATGAAAAGATGAAAGGAGTCGTGGCATCGATCGACAGACAGAGCAGGAGAATCAAACTTGTACGTGGTGAGGAGGATTACAGCTGGATTCAGATCGAAGAGATAATAACAGCACGCATGTAATAGAGTGTCTTGGCTTTATAGCTGAGGCAATTTTTGTTACAATGTTTATGAGCAAACGACTACAAGTTGGCAGCTAATTACTCGAAACGCAACCAAAAAAATCACACAAAAATAACGATCTCTGCGAACGACAGGGAATATAGGTGAATATTAAAACACGTTTTATCCTTATAAATTGACTGAATAGGCGCTACACAAATATAGACGAATGCAGATGAATGTGATTACAAAACGGGCGGCATGATGTAATTGAGGTATAAAGCCTCGGTTATGCCGACAGAGGAAAGGCTCCCGATAGGGAGTCTTTTTCTTTTGACAACAAAACCCAGCCCGTCCTCTGAGGAACAGGCTGGGTTAGACTGGGAGAGACATCATTTTCACACAGTTCAGTCATTAGATGCTTCTTCAAGTTGCCGTTGTTGTGAGTTCATGTAAAACGATGCGATGAGCGGTGACGAGTTGTCCTGAGCTGCTTTTGCCCCATACGGAAACTTCGGTTGAATTGGCGGCGGTACCGCTGGTTGTAAAAACAAATTCAAAACCATTCAGATCCGCGAAGTACATTTGAGAGAACACTTGCCCTGGATTCAAGCTGACGGATTGAAGCACATATAAGGCCCGAGTCCTGTTAAGTACATAGCCTTGAATCAGTACAGTGGATGTATTGGTCGGGTCAGAATTCACTATTTGAATGCTGACTTGCTGGGTGGGTCTGCTCCCGCCGGAGATATTATTTTCGATAGGGCCTGTAACGAGTGTAGCCATCGGGATGCACCTCCTTCCCAAGGGATTGGCTGCTGCTCTGTGGAAATAAGAAGACTGCTAGACTAGTATATGCAGGTTCTATTGCGTGTGTGTGGACGTAGCGGGAAGCGTCAGTCAGCAGTTTTCATGCTTTTTTTATTTCGCTTTCAGCTTCTATTAAGGTAGAAAGGATAAGATAACTCTTGTAAACCCCTTCTCGTGTTAAATAGATGTGTGACTGACCCTGCCGGGCGACGGCAGGGTATTTTTTTGTTTTTGGTCTATTCATAAATCGTTTTTAATGAAAAAAAACAAAGATAAACAAAAATAAATAAAACAATTACAATATATTTGAATGTAAAATTATTGACAAACAAACATAAACAAAGGTATGATGAATGTGAAAAAAGGAACTTACTTACTTACTTACTTACTTGGTTGCTTGGATCGTGACAGCCCTGTTTTTCAGATGAACATAGGAGAGGATAATGATGAACGTGACCCTTCGTACCGAAAGAGAGAGAATGCAGCCTGCCGGCTTTGATATTCCATTTGTACGCGAGATGGCAGAGATTACACAGCATATGTGGAAAAATGGTTGGGATGAGCGCAATGGCGGTAACGTCAGCTATCTGCTGAAGGAGGAGGAGGTTGCACCGTACATCGATATTCATCAGGTGATTCGCACCATTACACCTGCCTTTTCCGTGCAGGAGCTGGCGGGACAGTATTTTATCGTTACGGCTTCGGGCAAATATTTTAAAAACGTGCTGGCAGACCCGGAAGGCAATCTGGGCGTGCTGCGTGTATCGGCAGATGGACAGGAGCTTGAGGTATTATGGGGCCTGGAGGGCGGAGTGAATCCGACAAGTGAGCTGCCAACCCATTTTATGAGTCATATTGAACGTTTGAAAAGAGATCCGAATCACCGGGTTGTCATGCACAACCACGCGACACATGTTCTTGCAATGACCTTCATCCATGAGCTGCATGAAGCCAAGTTTACCAAAACGCTCTGGCAGATGTGTACCGAATGTGTGGTGGTCTTCCCGGATGGTGTTGGTATCATTCCCTGGATGATGCCCGGATCGAACGAGATTGGCCGCGCAACCGCGGAGAAAATGCAAGAATACCACGCAGTCATCTGGCCGCAGCACGGCATCTTTGGAACAGGCACAACGATCGACGAAGCATTTGGTCTGATTGAAACCATCGAGAAGGCTGCCCAGGTATACATGCTTGTTGCAGGTCATGATATCCGCCAGCGAATCACGGATGAGCAGCTGCGAGCACTTGCATTGCAATTCGGCGTAACTCCGCGTCCAGGTGTGATAGAAAATTAATTTGAATTATGTTTTCTTCGTTCAGGTAAATCCTCCGACACACAACAGTTTGAATATGACAATATTGTTATATTAAACGGGTGATATTCATTCGGCATTGAAGGCCTTTGGTTCTCTGAACCGAAGGCCTATTTCGTTTTTCAGGCAATCAATCGCCGTTTTAGCTTAAAAACGTTCAAATTTCCGAATAAGAATGGCTTTGTTATCAAATATTGAATCGTAGAATGTATTATCACGCGCTGGCGATTTTCGGGTGAAATGACATATTGTCAATGGCTCTGCGATTTTGCATAATAACAATGCTTCACAGATGAGCTGAGGCAAGAAACAAAGGTTTAGAGGCAAGCAGAGACAAGGATTTATAGATATGAGATGGAAGGAAGTTATGATCATGCTTGGCAAAATGAAGAGAATCTTAATCGGCAAGCCAATGAAGTCGGCTGAATTGGATGCAGAAAAATTGGGGAAATGGAAGGCGCTCGCCATTCTGTCCTCCGATGCTTTATCATCCGTCGCCTACGGTACGGAACAGATTTTGCTGGTGCTGGTTGCGGCCGGATTCGCCGCGCTGTGGTATTCGGTTCCGATTTCTATCGCCGTGCTGGGATTACTCGTCATTTTAATTTTTTCGTATCGCCAGACGATATTTGCTTATCCTACAGGGGGCGGCGCGTACATCGTAGCCAAGGATAACCTGGGCACTACACCGAGTCTGATTGCCGGAGGTTCGCTGCTGGTCGATTATATTCTGACGGTGGCTGTAAGCTCGTCCGCAGGTACGGACGCGATCACATCCGCTTTTCCTGTACTGCATGACTATAGTGTCATTATTGCACTGATTATGATTGTGTTTCTGACGGTTATGAACTTGCGTGGGGTTACGGAGTCTGCTTCGGTGCTTGCTATCCCCATTTATCTATTTATTTTTTCAATTGCGATTCTCATTATTTCCGGCGGTATCAAGTTTCTGACTGGCGGTATTCATGCTGCGGCACCGGAATTCGGAGCAAGTCTGTCGCATGTTAGCCTGTTCCTGCTGCTCAAGGCATTCAGCTCCGGCTGTTCCGCCTTGACCGGGGTAGAGGCAGTGAGCAACGCGATTCCGAACTTCAAGCAGCCTGCTGAGAAAAATGCTGCCGGAACGCTGCTGCTCATGGGATGTATCCTGGGTGCGATGTTTATCGGGATTACCCTCCTGGCGTATGGTTACGGTATTAAACCGGACCCGAAAGCAACGGTGATTTCCCAGATTGCCGAAGCAACGTTTGGCAGAGGGGGAATGTATTTTATCATTCAAGGGGTAACCGCCTTGATCCTGTTCCTGGCAGCCAATACGGCGTACTCGGCGTTCCCGCTCCTGTCCTTTATGATGGCAAAGGATAAATACATGCCGCATATGTTTATGGTCAGAGGAGACCGATTGGGCTTCTCCAACGGCATTATTTTTCTCAGCGTGATGTCCGCACTGCTTGTGGTAGGATTCAAAGGGGATACTGGCAGCCTGATCCCGCTCTACGCGGTAGGGGTATTCATTCCGTTTACACTGTCGCAGCTTGGCATGATGATACGCTGGATCAAAATCAAACCGTCCGGTTGGCAGACAAAACTGCTGGTAAACACAATCGGCATGCTGACCACGTTGTCCATTACGTTGATTTTTATTTTCACCAAGTTCACCCAGACATGGGTTATCTTTATCTTTTTGCCGCTCGTGGTCTATGTGTTCATGCGCATTAAACGTCACTATTGCAATATCGCAGATGAGCTGCGGATTGATATTCAGGTGGATAAACCGGCCAAGAAGGGCAACACCATCGTCATTCCGGTGGCGGGTATTACCCGGGTGGTGATGAATACGATCAGTTATGCCCAGACGATGTCGGATCAGGTGGTGGCGCTGTACATTGGCTTCGACGATGAGGCGATTCGCAAGATGGAGCAGAAGTGGGAGGAATGGAATCCGGGTGTGCGTCTGGTCGTTATCAAATCCCGCTATCGCAGCATTATGGGGCCGCTCAAAAAGTTCATCGATACGGTGGAATGGAAAACAGCCGAAACGGATCATATTACCATTTTGATTCCACAATTCATTACAAAGCACTGGTGGCAAAATGTACTGCATAACCAGACCAGCTTCATGATCCGGGCTTATCTGATCAATTATAAGGATGTGATTGTTACAACGGTGCCGTATCATCTTAATCGGTAATGCATTCATAAATGCTTAACACATTGAATCGTGAGTTCTCTTCAGAAATGTAGAGAAACTTGCGATTTTTTTGACTATGTATATTGATGGCTCCTCTTTCGTCTGATGTTGCATTGTGTAAATCCCTTAATCAGGATTAACACCAAATTCATCAAGGGCATATCTAAGTTTGACATTAGTTTTCTACACTATAACCAGAAGGTGAATTATGTAAACGACGGAGTGGAGGAACAATAAAAGTGATAAAACGACAATCTGCCGACGTATGACGAAAGATGGTTGAAAAGGAAGACTAAAATATTTCAGATGCGGCGATCCAGCAGATCGTCGTCTTGATGTGCGTTAGGACTGATATGGTGTCGAAAGGTAAGTTTCAAATGAATAATGTGTCATATAAATTGACGTAAATAGGATATGGGGCACAGTGGGAAGGATTGAATTCTTCAAAAAGTCAGCTAAAAGTCCTGGTTAACATGCAAAAAAGCATAATTTTTAATAAATCACGGTTTTTCTGTTAGGTGCATGTTTTATTTTCTTTCATTTTGCAAAAATATTATTTACATGTAATTTAAGTTCAGTTATCTTATATTTGAACTAATGTACAAGCTTTGTGAACAAATGATTGGAAAATTAAAGGTTGGGGGTAGATCAAGGATGTATCGTATGCGAATAAACAGGTGGTTCAGTGTATTCTTGGCAACGGTGATGCTGCTGACTGGTGCATTTCCGTCCGGGTTATCCGTCAGCAAGGCATACGCAGCAGATGAGCCGTTAACTGTCGCGGAGGCGCAAGCCCAGAATTCGGACAAATCTACAGCAACAATTGAAGGATATGTCGTCGGTTACTACAATAGTGGATCATCCGTTCAGCTTGATCCTCCTTTTACATCGGATACCAATTTCGCTCTGGCCGATCGTCCTGAAGAAACGGATATTACTAAAATGATGCCTGTACAGATACCTACGAATGCACCCCGCAGCACTTTCGGATTACAAAGCAATGCCTCTCTATACCATTCCAAAGTTAGAATCACGAATGCATCACTGGAAACCTATTTCACGGTAAACGGAATTAAAAGTACATCTTCAACCACATTCCAACTGATTGATCAAACCCCTGAAACCAAAGTGGCAAGTGTTACGGCTACCCCTTCATCAGGTGCAGTGCCCGCTGGAACTCAGATTACGTTGCAGACAACGACCTTTGGAGCCTCAATATCCTACAAGTTAAATGATGAGACTGCATTTATTCCCTACACAGCGCCGATCCCGATTAATGATGTTACTCACATTGAGGCATACGCCCACAAAGCAGGACTGGAGGATAGTGAAAATACAATCCTGGATTACACCATAGTCAACAATACACCTATGTCTATCTCTGATGCTCGCAACAAGTCGGAGAATGAACCTGTAACGGTTCGAGGTGTGGTTACTTATCGAGAAGAATCTGGCGGCATGGCCAACCTGTATATTCAAGATGAGAATGCAGGAATCGTTATTCGCGGAACCGATGCGAGTGTGGAGCCAGGTGACCAGATTGAAGCATACGGCCCGCTTACGATATATAACGGATTGCTCCAAGTAGAGAAAGACAAAGCAGGGTTTCCAGGAGGATACATTAAAGTTTTAAATAAACACGAAAGCCTGCCCGACCCGGTCCTGCTTACATCAGCTGACTTTGCACCTAAGCCAGGAGGAGGCAAAGGAGCCGGAGGGAAATATGAAGGAATGATTGTCGAAGTAAAGGATGTGACAGTAACAAAAAACAACAGCTCTACTTTTTTTGCGACAGATGCGCAGGGCGGAGAGATCACGATCTATGCCAAAAATAGCCCTGCTGCGCTCCAAATAGGCAATAAATATGAAAAAGTCACTGGAGTCATGACCTATCATACAAGTTATGGACTGGAGTTAATTCCTCGTACTTCGGCTGACATTGTCGAAAATTTGCTCTCTGTAACAGCCAGTGTGCCTTCAGGCGGGATTGTGCAGGGTTCGAGTGTCACTCTGTCATCACCGATGGCAGGGGCAAATATCTATTTTACAATGGACGGCAGTGATCCGACGATAGCCTCCACCCTGTATAGTCACCCAGTCACAGTGAATGAGGATACTTTGGTTAAAGCCATTGCTGTATCTGACGGGAAGAGTAGTGAAGTGTACAGTTTTAATTACAAGGTTGTACAGCAATTGGACACTCTTCGCATTCATGATATTCAAGGAGCAACACATTCCTCCTTATATGATGGTATGGCAGTGAAAAATGTCGAAGGCATTGTAACGTATGTTGTGAATGCAAATTCGTTCTATATGCAAGAGCTTCCGGGGATGGAAGATAATGATGACAAAACTTCCGAGGGTATTCTTGTATACAAATCCTCTCATGGCATGATAGCAGGCAGCAAAGTTAAAGTTTCGGGTCAAGTGAAGGAATATGCAGCATCGGTATCAGAGCTGGCAACGACTGAAATCGTAGCATCTGCCATTGAGGTAGAAGCAGTGGATCAACCGTTACCTCCACCTGTAAAGTTGGGGAAAAATGGGCGGATCATTCCGACCATTATTGACAGCGATTCGTTGTCGGTATTCAACCCGGAGACGGATGCCATTGATTTTTATGAAAGTCTGGAGGGCATGCGGGTTGAGCTCGAAACCCCCGTAATTGTAGGGCCGTACTCCAGTCAACCCGGTCTTGCTGTAGTCGTAGACAATGGCGACAACAATCCGCTTCGTACCCCAGCAGGCGGCGTTATTCTGACTGACAACGGAAAAGGTAATTTCGAAAGTGATCTCAATCCGCAGCGGTTATTTATTGGCAAAAAGCCTGCCAGTGCTGTCAAAACCGGAGATAAGCTGGATGGTAACGTAGTTGGGGTTATGACGTACACGAACGGCAACTTTAGGATTAATCCCGATGGCGCACTGCCAAACGTTATTTCTAGCCCTATGAAGCAAGCGGTAACTCACATTGAAAAGATTGAAGACAAGCTGACCATTGCCACGTTTAACGTGGAGAATTTCAGCAAGAAAGATTCTGCACGGGCTTTGAAAATTGGCAAAATTATTGTAGATCATCTGAAAGCCCCGGATATTATCGGCATCATGGAAGTTCAGGATAACGATGGTGACGCTGATACGGGTACTACAGGAGCCGACGAAAGCTTTCAGACCTTGATCGATGCGATTCAGGCGAATAACGGGCCTACTTATCAATTCGCTGAAATCTCTCCAGAAAATAACAAGGATGGCGGTGCGCCTGGAGCCAACATTCGTGTGGGTTTTCTATATCAGCCGAGCCGGGTATCTCTCGCGGCAGGCATAGGCAAAGGGAACTCGACGAAAGCAGTCGCTGTGGCTGCTGACGGAAGCTTGTCTTATAATCCTGGACGCATCGCTCCTGCGGATGAAGCATTTGCGAGCTCACGCAAACCGCTGGCAGCGGAATTTGAATTCAATGGTGAACGAGTTGTCGTGATCGCCAATCATTTTAATTCAAAAGGCGGAGACCTGAAGCCGTTTGGCAGTATCCAGCCTGCAGCACGCAGCAGCGAGGTACAGCGGGCCAAGCAGGCCGCGCTTGTGAATGGATTTGTGAAAGAGCTGATCTCTAAAGATCCTGAAGTCAATGTGGCCGTACTTGGTGATTTTAACGATTTTCAGTTCTCTCGCACATTAAATATCGTTGCAGGCAACGAACTTGATAATCTGGTTAACAAGTTGCCGGAGAATCAACGTTATTCCTACATTTACGATGGCAACTCCCAGACGCTGGATCATATCCTGGTGAGTAAACATCTGTCGGACACGGCTGCTATTGAAGTAGTGCACGTTAATGCTGATTTTGAAATCGCAGATGGTCGAGTAAGTGACCATGATCCACTGCTTGCGCAGCTGAGTGTTGGAGAACCGGCTGAAGCTGGTGATTTCAAGCTGCGTGTTCTGCATACCAATGATACACATGCACATCTGGACAACATCCCTCGCCGTGTAACGGCTATTAAGGAAGCTCGCAACGATCACACACTTGTGCTGGATGCCGGTGATGTATTTTCAGGTACACTGTACTTCAATCTGTTCAACGGTCTGGCCGACCTCGAATTTATGAATATGGTCGGATATGATGCGATGACTTTTGGTAATCATGAGTTTGATAAAGGGCCTGCTGTGCTAAAAGAATTCATTGAAAAAGCAGCATTTCCGTTTGTTAGTGCCAATATCAACTACTCGAAGGATAGCCATCTCGGAAGCTTGTATCGATCCAGTATCGGACAACCGGGGGATCAAGGCAAGATTTATCCAGCAATTATTACTGAAGTGAACGGTGAAAAAGTCGGCATTTTTGGTTTGACGACCTCGGACACGGTGTCTCTGTCTTCACCAGGAGATGATCTGAATTTCAAGGATTACAAGGAAAGTGCACAAGCAACAGTCCATATGCTGCAGCAGGAGGGTATCAACAAAATTATTGCACTGACACATCTGGGTTACTCGGAGGATGTGAAGTTAGCTCAAGCTGTAAAGGGGATCGACATTATCGTTGGTGGACATTCTCATACTATTTTGAAGAAACCGATTGTGGTTGGAGCTCAGCAAGAGCCGACATTGGTGGTGCAAACCGGGGAATATGATGTTTCTCTGGGCAAACTTGATGTGACTTTTAATGAAGCAGGTATTTTGAAAAATTGGAATGGAACGCTGCTGAACCTTGACGCGAAGGGTGCAGACAATGAGTTTGCGTACAAAGATGATGAACAAGCCTTGGCGAAATTAAGCGAATTTGCAGCGCCTTTGGCTGAGTACAAGAAAAATATCATCGGTAAAACAAACGTATTCCTGGACGGGGAGCGCGGAAGTGTTCGCAAGCAGGAAACCAATCTCGGTAATTTTATGACAGATGGCATGCTGGAAAAAGTAAAATCCATTGTGAAGGAGAACGATGTCAAAGGATATGTAGCCATTCAGAACGGTGGGGGAATTCGAGCTTCATTCAAGCAAGGCGACATTACCCTCGGCGATTTGTTGACCGTAATGCCTTTTGGAAATAATCTGACCGCGCTTAAAATGTCAGGCAAAGAAATTACAGCTGCGCTTGAAAACGGAGTAAGTGGTGTGGAAACAGGAGAGGGACGCTACCCGCAAATATCTGGCATGCGTTTCTACTATGATTCCACCAAGCCGGGTGAAAAGATTGATTCCACTACGAACACCGTAACTCAGGAAGGCAAGCGTGTGATGAAAGTGCAGATCAAGAACGCGAATGGTACATTTACGGATATCGATCCCAATGCATATTATATTGTGGCAACTAATTCATTTATGGCTAATGGCGGCGATTTTTACCGCAGCATGAAAGAAGCGAAGAATGATGGACGATTCTACGAATTGAATCTGGTGGATTACGAAATTTTCCGTGAACATCTGGATCGGACAGGTATAGTGAATCAGATTGCGGAGGGACGCAGTATTGATCTTAAAGGTGCCTCGCTTCCGGAGGATGGGAATGGAAGCAATCCTGGTAACGGCGGAGGTAATAATGGCAGCAATCCGGGAAGCGGAAATAATGGAGGGGGTTCAAGCACTCCCGCACCAACGACACCTGGTAACCCAGGCAGTGCAGGAGGCACAACTCCGGCAACACCTGGGACACCGGGCAATCCGGGGAACGGGGGGAATCCCGTTCCGACCAGCCCTGCTGTAATATTGAAGGATATTGACAGTCACTGGGCAGGGGAAGCCATTAAAGTTGCAATCTCCCGAGGCATTGTGAAGGGATATCAGGATGGAAACTTCCGTCCGAATATGCCGGCAACACGTGCTGAATTTATTGTTATGCTGGCACGAGCGTTCGAGCTGCCGGCCAGCAATAAGCCGCTGTCCTTCAAAGACGCAGCATCTATTCCAGTATGGGCCCAAAGCTTTATTGCACAGGCGGTGGAACAAGGCATTATCAGTGGATACACAGATGAGACCTTCCGTTCTACAGGTAAAATTTCACGGGTTGAGATGACAGTAATGCTTGTTCGGGCACTTGGTTTGCCTTTGGACTCCAAGTCAACATTGATTTTTGAGGATGCGGAGCAAGTACCCGCCTGGGCCGTTCCTTATATCGCAGCTGCATATCATGCCGGGCTCGTGAAGGGAACGGGGAACAACAAGTTTAACCCGCAGGCACAAGCCACAAGAGCAGAAGTGGTTACATTGCTTATATCTGCAAATGAACTGCAAACCAAGCCATAATCGCATATGGCATAGGGCATAACAAAATAATGGATTGGAAACACACAGCTTGCGTGCTTAAAGCGTAAGCTGTGTGTTTTTAACTTTTATTTCCTGTTCAGATGATAGGGGAGAAGGTATAGTGTACACGATTATACATGAAAGGAGGGTTTATATGCAGGATCAACCTCTGTTTATTGCTTTACTGGCTATAGCGGCGGGCATTTTCAGCTTGCTGGGTGGAATCAATGACTGGGACTGGTTTATGAAGAGTTTCCGGGCTGGCCTTTTTGTCAAAACGATTGGTCGTCAAGGAGCGAGAGTAGTGTATGGTGTGTTGGGCGTAGTTATGATTGGCATCGGGGTAACACTATTGCTGATTGGAGGAGAGATGTGAGCGGGACGCGAACAGACAGCATCTACATAGAACAATTCAGACGTAGCGCCAAAGATTTTTGAATCTGTGAAAGCGCAGGAAAAGAAATAAAGTAATGCAGATTAGCTATGAAAAAGTCAGAGAACAAACACGTTATTGAGATAGACATTAGAGCAATCACGTACAGTCAACCACTAGGAACGAGACGAAGCAGGCCTACAAGCCTCTTCGTCTCGTTTTTTTACAATACCATACCAAAAAACCCCCTTCACCATATATACGGAGAAGGGGGCAATTTTAATAAGAAAAAAGTAGAGCATTTAAGCATTTAAATAAATATTTAACTTTCTCAGGGGACACCATGTAATCATGTAATCCAGCTTAATTATCTTTTAAATCTGCAATGGATTTAACATCCATGTAGGCTGGCACGACGAGACCGGTTTTGACACCTGTCATGTTGGCACCGAGATCATCTAACTGATCCTTGTATTTCGCCCAATAATCAGCATGGGTGAGTGGAAGCCAGGCTGCCGGAGAGGCATCCACGTCACCTGAAGCAACGCCAGTCCACATCGGTCCGGCTTCCACTTGCAGCGCGGTTACTTTATAACCGAGCTTGTTTTCCATTACATATTTTAGCAGATTGGTGCTTGCAATCTCGGAGTCCCAAGCGACATAACCAAGACGGAACGTATCACCGTTCACAGGAGTCAGACCTTTGGTCCATTCATCAATCTGATCGTTATGCTTCTCGGCATAGTCTTTGGCGGCCTGCTCAGGGGCAGTTCCCCCCTGGATGGCAATCATGATCTCGCCCATCTCATCGGAGGTCCACTTGAAACGGGACAGGAACTCATAAGCGACAGGATGATCTTCTTTCAGACCTTTACGAGCAATTGTATGAATCTCTTCTGCGTCACCGTAGACTTTATCGGGATCTTCCAGATATTTGAGATCATATTGATTGAACATCCAGTGAGGTGTCCAGCCTGTAATGATAATCGGGTCCTCGTTCTTGTATGCTTTGTCCAGCGTAGCCGTCATGGCTGCGCCGGACCCTTCCACCAGATTCCAGTTCGTCAGACCATATTTCTCTATCGCAGTGGCAGTGGATTTCATGATGCCTGCGCCTGGATCGATACCGATGATCTGATGATTTACTTCGTTTCCGATGTTAGCACTTGCCGCAGGTGCAGCAGATGAATCGGAAGAAGAAGCACCTTTTTCCAAGTCCTCAATGGAGTTTACGTTTGTCATGTATTTCGGAACAACGAGACCTGTGCGAACACCTGTCATGTTGGCTCCAAGATCTTCGACCTGATCTTTGTAACGTGCCCAGTAATCAGCATGTGTCAGCGGCAGCCATGCGGCAGGAGAAGCGTCGACATCACCTGAAGCGACACCAGTCCACATCGGTCCTGCTTCGACCTGAAGCGCATTGACTTTATAGCCAAGCTTGGTCTCCATCACATACTTCAGCAGATTGGTGCTGGCAATCTCGGAATCCCATGCAACGTAGCTCAGTTTAAACGTATCGCCGTTCACAGGAGTCAGACCGTTGGTCCATTCATCGATCTGGTCCGCATGTTTCTCGGCATAATCTTTGGCTGCCTGTTCAGGAGAAGTACCATCCTGAATCGCAATCATCATCTCACCCATCTCATCGGAGGTCCACTTGAAGCGGGAGAGGAACTCGTAAGCAACAGGGTGATCTGCCTTCAAACCTTTGCGGGCAATCGTATGAATCTCTTCGGCATCACCGAAGGATTTCTTCGGATCTTCCAGATATTTCAGATCGTACTTGTTGAACATCCAGTGAGGTGTCCAACCTGTGACAATAATTGGTTCCTTGTTTTTGAGCGCTTTGTCCAGTGTAGCAGTCATCGCTGCGCCAGAACCTTCAATCAGATTCCAATCGGACAATTGATAATCTTCTATCGCTTTAGCTGCAGATTTCATAATGCCCGCACCAGGGTCGATACCGATAATCTGATAGTTGACTTCTTCACCTACAGCATTCGCTGCCCCATTGTTGCCGCCAGCAGATGTTGTGCTGCCTGTGAAATATTGAGAGAAACCGGCAACAAGAACAAGCAGTGTTGCTGCAGCAGTAATCCAGGCCTTTTGTCGGGTTGAGACACGTGAAGTCTTTTTGCGGCCTGGCATAAACAGGTTTTGTGTAAAGCGGTCAAGCACGATAGCAAGCACCACGACAGCAAGACCAGCTTCAAAGCCTTTACCGATCTGCAGCTGTGTTACAGCACGGTAAACTTCCGCACCGATACCCTGTGCACCGATCATGGACGCAATAACAACCATGGAAAGGGAGAGCATGATGGTCTGGTTAATACCGGACATCACGGTTGGCAGCGCGAGTGGAAGCTGAACTTTAAATAATTTTTGAGCTGAAGTTGATCCAAAGGCATCCGCTGCCTCCACCAGTTCACTGGATACCTGTTTGATACCCAGGTGTGTCAGACGAATCGTTGGCGGGATCGCGAAGATTACGGAGGCGATAACGCCCGGAACAACGCCGAGACTAAAGAACGTAACTGCTGGCAGCAGATATACGAATGCTGGCATGGTCTGCATAAAGTCCAGCAGCGGTGTGATAATGCGTGCTGCAGTTTTGCTGTATGCCAGCCAGATGCCGACAGGCACGCCCAGCAGAATGGAGATTAATCCTGACGTAATAACGAGACCGAGTGTGTCCATGGATTGGGACCAGTAGCCGAGGTTATCTACGAGCAGGAAACCGATCACGGTAAACAAGGTAAGTGGCAATCTGCCTACCAGAAATGCCAGTACACCTAATATAACAATGAACAGAATCGGGTGAGGCAGCATAAACAGCCCGGAGAAAAATCCGACCACTTCCTGAATAACGACAGAGATAACTTTAAACAAGCCGGAGAGCGAGGAGCTCATCCAGTCAACGATGGATTCAATCCACGATGCTAGTGGTATTTTGGGAATCATTCAGAGCTTCCTCCTTTTCTGCAACTTCACCGCTTAGAGCACCCAGCAGGGCACCGCGAACGATAACACCTTGCAGACGACCCGTCTCGCTAACAACGGCGAGTGGCACATGGGCTGAGCTTACAATTTCAAACAATTCATGAATCAGGGTCTCCGGTGACACCGTCGGCCCATCTGTAATCAGAATGTCGTTTAATACTTTATTTTCGCGCATTGCACGGGTTGCATCTTCTGCGGTAATAACACCTAACAGCTTTTTCGAACGGTCAATAACAAACAGGTTCGAGATTCCTCGTTCGCGCATCAATTCGAGAGCAACACGAGGGCCACGATCAAGTGTAATCGTTTCTGGTCGGCGCATAACGTGTGATGCTGTGAGGACCTTGGACAAGTCCACATCTTCGACGAAGCGGGCCACATACGGGTTGGCCGGTTGAATCATAATTTCCTCAGGTGTACCAATCTGAACAACGGCACCATCTTTCATAAGAGCAATCCGATCGCCGATGCGCAGCGCTTCGTCCAAGTCATGGGTAATGAAAATAATCGTCTTTTTCATTTTATCCTGAAGCTCAATCAACTCGTCTTGCATATCCCGGCGAATCAATGGATCAAGTGCACTGAAGGCTTCGTCCATCAGCAGCACTTCCGGGTCATTCGCTAGTGCGCGGGCTAATCCGACACGCTGCTGCATTCCGCCGCTCAGCTCATCAGGCATCTTGTCTTCCCAGCCTTTAAGGCCAACCAGCTCAAGAGAAGCCTTGGCCTTTTCCCGGCGTACTTCCTTATCTACTTTTTGAATTTCCAAGCCATATTCCACATTATCAAGAACGGTTCGGTGCGGGAACAACGCGAATTTCTGGAACACCATGCTGATCGTTTTCCGGCGCACTTCACGCAGCTGCTCTTTGTTCATTTTACGCAAATCTTTACCATGGACCAGAATTTCGCCAGATGTGGGTTCAATCAAACGATTAAACATCCGAACCAGCGTAGATTTACCACTACCGGACAGGCCCATAATGACGAAAATTTCACCTTCTTTGATTTCCATGTTGACCCGGTTGACACCAACCGTTATCTGTTTTTCTTTGGCCAACTTTTCTTTGCCCCAACCTTGCTCCAGTAATTGCAGACCTTGCTCGGTTTGGGGGCCAAACAGTTTACTTACGTTTTTTACTTCAAGTATGGTCATGTTTTCACCCCTTCTGATGTGTTTTGCACTTCGAACGGCGTTCAGCAGTCACAAGCCCATACACTTGTGCGCCCAGCCACGAAATCCGGTATTCATGCTTCGCTTCCCGTCTTTCTGGGTAACGGTTTGTATTCTAACAGTACTTAACCAGTATATCAACTGAACAAACAGTACATAATGTTTATACAGTAAAAACTGTACAAAGTTTTCCTCTCAAATGCTCCATCTATCTCCTTATTCTGGCTGATTCGGTATCTTTACATTTATTATGGCTTTTCCTACAATAGAAAATGAGCTGAATTAAAGCTTATTTTTTTGGTTAAAAGATCATCGTAGGCAAAATAAAGCATGGTAAAGTTCCCAATTTTAGTATCTGGGTACAGAGGATTTCCTGGCATATAGGATGTCCGGCCGGAAGCTTTCTCATGTATATTAGCTAGACTTGAACATGCGGGAATTTTTTTGCCAAGACTGGGAATGTCAGAATGGAGGTTGCAAGCATGAGCTTGGACCATTTGAAAGAGGATCAGCAGGCTACCGTACTGAAGATCCGTAAACGCGTAATCGAGGCCATTGGACGCAATATGGATCTATACGGCGTAACCTTGTCCACGGGACATTTATATGGATTGCTATTTTTCGCAGACAAACCGATGACCCTTGATGATATGGGCCGGGAAATGGAAATGAGCAAAACAAGTATGAGTACCGGAGTGCGCACGCTGCTGGATCTGAAAATGGTAAATAAGGTGTGGAGCAAAGGCTCCAGAAAAGATCTGTATGAAGTAGAGTATGACTGGCATCAGACCTTTACGGATTATTTCGTGATTAAATGGAGAAAAGCAGTGGAAAGCAACCTTCAGATTCTGCGCAAATCCGTTGACGAAATCAATCGCATTGTGAAAGACCTGGATGAGCAGGGCGATGCCGAGCTGTTGCATGTACTGTCGGAGGATAAGCGCAAAGTACTGCAAGCGGAAGCATATTACCGCTGGCTGGACAGGCTTATTGATACAATGGAGGATGAGGAAATTTATAAGCTTGTTCCTAAAGAAGAGATCAGGGAAGAAATGAAAGACGAAGTTAAAGAGCAAATAAAAGAACAACTATAATAGTAGTGGCATAATACAAAGAGACCCTTTCTGCCTGAGAGGCCACTGAAGAACTAGCAGTTTTTCTACAGATGTTATTTAGTTTACAGAAAAGAAGACATTCGTACCGAATTTCGGAACGAATGTCTTC
>NZ_JACHKG010000053.1:0-26535 GCF_014203995.1 Paenibacillus sp. JGP012
GCACGCAAGCGGTTGAACCGCCGTATACCGAACGGTACGTACGGTGGTGTGAGAGGTCGGCTACTCAACTAATGGGTAGCCTCCTACTCGATTAATGCGTGTTACGCCGGAGGTTGTTGTTAGACACCTGCTATTACATTGGTACTGCAAGTACTGTATGCAGCAGCTCATTATGGCGGACATGCTTGGTCTCGTAGCCCAGGTGACCGAGCCAGCGGCACAACTCGTCCAGCAACGGGAAATGGCGCTCGCGTAAAGCCCGTTGCTGCTCTATATCTCTATTTGTGGCAGCGTGCTTGCTGTAAGTGTTACGATGCGCGGAATCCGTAAACATAAGGTCGGTAAGGCAAATTCTAACCGTGTCGGTGCTCTTGAGAACGCGTTGCATTTCCTCCAGGGCGAGCTGCTGTTGATCCGGTCCCAGATGATGGAAGGCAAAGCTCGATACCACGAAATCAAAGGATTGATCGGCAAAAGGAAGTGCCAGAAAATTACCAAGCTTCACCTGCATCTGCGGATATTTCCGGCGGCACGTTCGCAGCATTTCCCGTGACTGATCGATTCCTGTCATGACTGCACCCTGATTGAGCATTCTGCCAGCCAGATTGCCCGTTCCAGTCCCGATATCCAAGCCGGCTTCACCAGACACAGGAGAGATCCACTGCACGATTTGTTCCAGAGCTTCATCGTAATTATGGTAAAGATTGAAAGGCTTGTCTGCTGTAGTTTGTACTTTGGATAAAGAAGCATATGCAGGTGGCGTTATCTGTACTTGTCGAGTGTGCACATCTGCAGCTGAAGCGGATTGGGCCTGGACATATATAGATGATGGAGCAGCATGGTCTCCTGATTTAGCGCTGACATCGTTGCTGCACTCCACCTGCACGCGCTGATCATGGATCGCTGCTTGTTTATCATAGTTCCAGCGGTCATGCCAGTTCTGCCGTGCCTCCCGCAGACGACGTGCGCTGCCTGCCAGATCATGCAGATGACTGACCTCCAGCGATCCGTCCTGACGATTCAGATCAATCATTCGCTGGGTCGTATCCATCATACGTTTCAGCTCCACCCACTGTGCATACATTACCGCTTGCTGCAGCTCCAGGTATTCCTCCAGTCCCTGCTGGTTGCCCTGATCAATCTCGGCCAGCGCATGGGTGATGTCCTGTAATGACATACCAATCTCGCGAAGCGCGGCAATCGTCTGTAATCGCCATATATCATTTTCCGTATATGTACGATATCCGTTACCCGCCTGCTTGGCAGGCTGAATTAACCCTTTTTCCTCATAAAAACGAATGGCTCTTGCCGATATTCCCAACCGGGATGCGGCTTCTTTGATGTTCAACTCGCTCTACCTCCTTACCTTATGGATAATCGCTAATCCCAGTATAAACGTTAACGTTACGTCAAGGTGAAGCGCCTCATTCACATTTGGTCAAACACAAGCAAAATTTTAGTCCTTGCAACGGCTATGCTACAATATATACAGAATAAAGCACACGAAAAAAGTAGCCGAATGAGGCGAATCAAAGAGATATTTAATGAAGGTACACGAAAGGTTGAATCGGCATGCTTACCAGTCATACGTACAAGATACGGGCTTCCGAGATGAAGGATGCGAATGAACTGATGGAACTGGATATGCTGGTCTGGAATGCGTGCAACTCGCCTGCACCGATGCAGTGGCGCTCCAGACAGCAGTATCTGCAATATTGTCCGCCGGGCAGTCAATTGATTGCGGTTCAGGAGAACCGGGTATGCGGATATGTAGGCTTTCATCCCCCGACAGGTATGCCTGTGAACCGCCACGTATATGAGATTCATATTGCAGTTCATCCCGAGTTTCGCCGTTCCGGTGTGGCGACAGCTCTAATGAAAGCGATGAAGCAGCATGCACTGGAGCAGGGTATTCGCAAGCTCAGGCTGCGCGTGTTGTCCAGCAATCCGGGAGCAGTCGCCTTCTATGAGCAATGCGGGTTTATAACCGAGGGCAGGCTTGTATCTGAATTTCGAATTGGCGGCAAGGATGTAGATGATATTTTGATGGCTTATTTTATTCAGGCATAGATTGAGATACAGATGGTGTATATGGGCAAACAGAAACAGGGATAAGGGAGGAATAAACAATGGATATGGGTCTTCGTGGTAAAAAAGCACTGGTGCTGGCTTCCAGCCGAGGCCTGGGCAAAGCGGTGGCAGCACAGCTGGCACTGGAGGGTGCCGATGTGATGCTGGCAAGTCGGAGCGGGGACAAACTTGCCGCGGTCAAAGAAGAGCTGCTGGCGCTAGGTGGTGGCGGTCGCGTGGAGTATGTCGCAACCGATGTTACCCGCAAGGAGGATATCGCAGCACTTATTCAGACGACAGCAGAGCAGTTTGGCCAGATCGACATTCTGGTGAACAATTCAGGCGGCCCGCCTTCGGGTTCGTTTGAATCGCTGACAGACGAAGACTGGGGCAGGCATTTGAATTGAATATGCTGAGTTATGTCCGGCTGATTCGAGGTGTGCTTCCGCATATGAAAACAAACGGAGGTCATATCGTCAACATTGCCTCTACTTCGGTCAAGCAGCCGATTCCAGGTCTGATTTTATCCAATACGTTCCGTACCGGGGTGTTCGGTCTTGCCAAAACGCTCTCTCAAGAACTTGCACCCTATGGGATTCTGATCAACACCGTTGCCCCAGGGCGCATCGCGACAGATCGCATTCGTGAGTTGGATACGGCGCGAGCAGAACAGAACGGGGTTAGTGAAGAGGATATCGCCGAGCAGTTCCGCAAAGAAATTCCACTAGGACGTTACGGTGAGCCGGAGGAATTTGCCAAAGCAGTGCTTTTCCTGTTGTCCGGGGCCAATACGTATATTACGGGCGCTTCGCTGATTGTAGATGGCGGCATGGTACGAGCTCTCTAAAAGATAGACCACGCATCGATGTCAAGCAATTGAATGGCTCACTCTTTCTCTTTGAATGGTGAAAAGCTTAATCTAATAAAGTCCCTCCTTCACCGCTGCAAACAGCATGGGAAGGAGGGACTTGAGGTGGAGTCAGCTTCTTTGGAAGTGAACGTTAGCTCCAATTACGCAGGATTCTTGTCGGCTTCAGAAGTGCTCTTGTCTGTGGTATCACTCTTTGGTACAGAGTTCACGGAGGAGTCCGCTTCACCTTTCAAACGGGAACCATGATGATGCTTGGGTCCAACCGATGGGCGAGTTCCGTTGACTAAATCTGTAATTCGTTGGGTTAGGTCAGCAACCCGCTCATCGTATTGAGCCTGTGTAATTTTGCCGTCCTTCAACTCTTGCTGCAAATCGGAGGTTCTGTCGGTTACCAACTGATCAATAAGGGTTTGCACGTTTACCTTTTGGTTAGATGCAATCGCTGCAAGGGTATCTCCATTTTTAAGTGATGAAGTTAGTTCACTAGTGGTCACACCCAGCAATGATGCAAGCTTGTCCAGATTGCGGTCCACTTCAGGCCCCAATCCCCGTCCAGGTAAGCCAAGCCCAGGCGCAGCATGTTCAGGTTTTTTGGCGCGCAACGCAGATGGCTTCTCTTTTACCATTTCACTGATGCGCTCCGTAATAGACGCTAAACGTTCATCATACTGGGTTTGTGTAATCTTGGAGTCGGCAAGTTGTTTTTGCAATCCCTCTTTCTCCGCAGCAGCAAGTGTATCAATGAGTGTCTGAGTCTCAACCTTTTGCGCGGCTGCAATCTCAGCAAGGGACTGGTCTGCTTTCAGGGCTTCTTTTAACTCATCTTTGGTTAGGCCAAGCACAGACAGTAATTTTTCGGCATGAGGTCCGAACCAAGGTCCGAGTCCTTTTTCTGCTTTGCCAGACTGTTTTAATATATTGGAACCAATCGAGGCAGTGTGTTTATTCTGGAGTGCATCGGATGCTTTCGCCGCAGGGTCTGCATGAACCGCAGTTGTTGCCAACAAGCCCCCGCCAAGTGCAATCGTGAGAGCTAAAGCGCTGGTGACCTTTACTGCCTTTGATGATGTGCTTTTCTTCATCCGTGATCATCCTTCTTCCTTGGTTTAGTGTGTGGTTACAGAACCACAACGCTATCTTAGGCATCAAGCATGAAATTTAGATTAAGACAAGCTTAGATTGAAGTAAAATATGGATTCATAACCACAATAACCCCTCATCTGTGGCAAAGAATGTAAACGCCGCAGGTGAGAGGTTATAGATACGTTGGGTGATGTTATGAATGATGTTGAACGATGCCATGGAGCTTTTCTTTCGTATCTGATTGTGGATATGCATTATGTAATCCCTGGTTTATCGCAAAAGTTCCCATTCATGCTGCAACATGCCGTACACGGCATGATTCACATAACCTTTGGGCAGCTTCTCGACCTGTCGAATGACACCCTCAAGCACAAAGCCCAGTCGTTCGGGAATGGCACGGCTGCGTTTGTTGTTGGTGGCGCAGCGAATCTCGACCCGGTTCAGGTCAAGCGTGACGAGCGCGTAATCCACCAGAACACGGCAGGCACTGGTCATCAAGCCTTGGCCTTCAAAACCTTTGCCAAGCCAATACCCGATGCTCACCGAGCGGTTCGTCCAGTTGATTTCGTGGAAGCCGATGATGCCTGCAAGCTCTCCTTTTAACCAGATACCGGCTGTGAGACCACCGTTCTCCGCAGTTTGTTTTAACGCGCCTGTAATAAATTTCGATGTATGTTCAATCTCGGTCACCTGGTCCACCCATGGCAGCCAATGCCTGAGCTGATCCCGGGAACGGTCCGTCAGTTCAAACAGCGGTTTGGTGTGCTCCATCAGAAGCGGGCGAAGCTCCGTATATTCATCCAGTGAATAGGTAAACATGATTGCAACCTTCTTTCTTTATATAATAGGTAGATTAACGGGGAGGCCTTGGCAACTTGCGCTCCAGTGCAAACAGATCTTCTTCCATGGAGGCCATGCGCTGGTTTACCGTTGTGCGTGCGTCACTGAGTGCCTGATTATATATGTAGGGAGCAAGCTGTGTCATAAACAGGTCGAGCACACCCCATGCCGCCAGATCGCCCAACTCTTCGCCGCGTTCCTCTTCAAAATACGACTGGATCGTGCGAATGGCCTCATCCTGCTGTTCTTTGGTCAGTTTTAGCGCGTTCACTTGGGAAACCCTCCCTTAAATTTGGTTTTACTAACATGCTACATGATTCGTGCGAACTCGTCAAAATGGTATTAGGCCTAACTTCAGCCGAGGCATGTGTATCTGATCCTGATTTTGGTGCTGTTATTTATTGAACTCCTTCCCCGTTAAAGGTATATTTAAATGAAACGCGTACGAAACTTTCCATGAAAGAGGATGTTTTCAGGAAATGGCTTCGTCATTAAGGAATTTCACCCGGAATTGCTGTTTTATTTGCAAGCTCCAATCCATTCATGAAAGGTTTGATACCCGTGGACAATCGTTTCACAACCCCACCTAACTTTATTAAAAATATCATTACCGAAGACCTCCGGTCGGGCAAAGTCCAGGAAGTTATTACCCGTTTTCCACCGGAACCGAACGGTTATCTGCATATTGGTCATGCGAAGGCGATCTGGATCAACTTCACGCTGGGCGGCGAGTTTGGCGGCAAGACAAATCTGCGCTTTGATGACACAAACCCGGTGAAGGAAGACGTGGAGTACGTGAATTCCATCCAGGAAGACGTGAAATGGCTCGGATACGAGTGGAACGAGAAACGTTTTGCCTCGGATTATTTCGATGAGATGTACAACCGTGCGGTTCTGCTTATTCAAAAAGGTAAAGCCTACGTCGACGACCAAAGCGCCGACGAAATTCGTCAAATGCGCGGAACGCTGACAGAGCCGGGCAAGAACAGCCCTTACCGCGAGCGTTCGGTGGAAGAGAATCTCGACCTGTTCACACGCATGCGTGCAGGCGAATTCAAGAACGGTGAAAAGGTGCTGCGTGCCAAAATTGATATGGCTTCGCCTAACATCAACCTGCGTGATCCGGTGATCTACCGTATCTCTCACGCACATCACCATAACACGGGTGACAAATGGTGCATCTATCCGATGTATGCTTTTGCACACCCGCTCGAAGATGCCATTGAAGGTGTAACACACTCCCTGTGTTCCCTGGAGTTCGAGGATCAACGTCCTTTCTATGATTGGGTGATTGCTGAATGTGAGATGGAAAGTCAACCGCGTCAATACGAATTTGGCCGATTGAACCTCTCCCAGATGGTAACGAGCAAACGCAAGCTGAAGCTGCTTGTGGACGAAGGTCATGTGGATGGCTGGGATGATCCGCGCATGCCAACGATCTCGGGTCTGCGTCGCCGGGGATATACACCGGAAGCGATTCGTGATTTTGTATTCGAGACAGGCATTTCCAAAAGCCAAGGTGTAATTGATCTGCAAACGCTGGAGCACTTTGTTCGTGAAGATCTGAAACTGAAAGCTCCGCGCACGATGGCTGTGCTGCATCCGCTCAAAGTAGTCATCACCAACTACCCTGAGGGACAAGTGGAGTGGCTGGAAGCCGAGAATAACGTGGAAAATCCGGAGATGGGCAGCCGTCAAATTCCGTTTTCCCGCGAGATTTATATTGAACAAGACGATTTTATGGAAAATCCGCCGAACAAATACTTCCGTTTGTTCCCGGGCAATGAAGTGCGTTTGAAACATGCCTACTTCATTAAATGTAATGACGTGATCAAGGATGCGGACGGTAATGTCGTTGAGATTCATTGCACATACGATGTCGAAACGAAGAGTGGCAGTGGCTTTACGGGACGTAAAGTGAAAGGCACGATCCACTGGGTAGAAGCGACTCAAGCCGTGCCTGCGGAATTCCGTCTGTACGAGCCGTTGATTTCGGCGGACGCACCAGAGGCCGAAGCAGAAGCTGAAGTTGTGGCTGCTGTAGCAGGGGCTGAAATTGAAGCAGATGTGACGGGTGCTGGAGCTGAGACAGTCGAGCAGCCGGAGAAAACGTTCCTGGATCAGCTGAACCCGAACTCGCTCGAGATCGTTCACGGCTTCGTGGAGCAAGAGATGAAAGAAGCGAAACCACAGGACAAGTTCCAGTTTTTCCGTCACGGTTACTTCAGTGTTGATCCAAAGCACTCCGAGCCAGGCCGCCCGGTATTCAACCGGGTTGTATCGCTGAAAAGCTCATTCCAATTGCCAAAGGCATAAGGCTAGGAAGAAGATGGAACAGAGCGGAGAAGCGTAAAGACGTAAAAACGTGAAAGCTTGAAAACGCAGAAGTGTAAAATCGCAAAAACGTGAAAACGTAAGAACCCTAAATGTAAAAGTGTAAAGGTAAAGTCATGAAAACTTGAAACGTGTAGAAGCGTTAAAAGTGTAAGTGGCATAACCCGGTATAAGTATTAGAAGCATAAATTGCGTAAGCTTTAGAAGGTTCTTTGGCAGCATATAAAAATGGGGCGTTCCATTGTCATCATCATGACGGGACGCCCTTTTTTCATTGATGTATTGTCAAAAGCATCACGACTTTCAACCTGTTTATTTGGCTGTCCATCTCGTGACTACACTAGTTCAACCTTCAAGTAGGCGTTAATTTTCGCCATCTCAAAGCGTTTATACAGTCCATCCTCCATCATCTCACTATAATGATCCAGTGAGCTCCGAAATCACGTATTAGCTGGCTGCTGCCACATAATCTCGTCTCGTTAGCTTTTAGAGTAACCCATTCATGCTGAACAAACCTCTCAGTGTCCACCGTCCTTAACGATCACCATCAACCAAGTCTATATGCCAAATGCCTGTACATTAAGTAACTATTTATGTACCTACATGCCAACTAATTAACAACGAAGCGACTATACAACCGACTATACAACCAACAAACTACTGCAACCAAGCAAATGTACAACCAACCACCTACGTCAGCACGCCGGGGGCTCCATCATTCTCTATGCAAAAACATTCTAACGATTCCAGGGAACGCTATTCTCCTGTTTTTTAGCTTTTCAAAATTCTAACGAATCGTAGGAAGCTTATTTCCTCAAAAAGTAGGATTTTCAAGCATTTTTTGTGAGGATGTGGGGAAATAAGGCCTGTGGGAATCGTTAGAGTGTGAAACGGCTGAAAAACACGTAAATAAGGCTTCTGGGGATCGTTAGCCGCAGAGCTGGTGGGAAGTATTGGTGAGGAGTGAGCTAGTCCCCAAAGACTGGTGCATATAATCGATGTGGAGTAAGCTCGTCCCTCAAACTGGTGTGTGATATCGGTAAGGAGTGGGCTTTTTTCCCAAACTGGTGCGCAATATTGGTAAGGAGGTAGGCTTGTCCCCCAAACTGGTGCATAACATCGGAGAGAAGAGTGTCGTCCCCCAAACTGGTGCATGATACCGATGTGAAGTAAGCTCGTCCCCCCAACCTGGTGCACGATATCGGTGGGAAGGGGGATCGTTACCGTAGAATTAGTGTGAACAGCAGGAGCTTTGTCATCGGAACGCGCCAATGAAACGTTAGTCTTGCTAACATTTCCCCCTGCAACCTATGCTTATCTGTCCTCATCCATATTGCCCATTTCCGTCAGCACCGTAGGTTGATATCCGTTATGGCGGTTCCACAGCCACATGATGCCGAAGCCAAACGCGCCGATGATTGAGAAGAATACACCAATGCTGTACATCACCTCGGCTCCAAAGCTCTGGAAGAGCCACCCGCCGAAGAAGCCGGCAATAACGCCGGAAAGGCCGCCCCAGGCCATCGTATACACCGCTTGTCCGGAGGAACGATAGGGACGTGGAATAAACAACATGGTCAGCTGCGTGCCTACATAGAAATAACCGCCAAAGGTAACCGAGTGCATGAGCTGAATAAAAACCACTTCCATCGGGCTTGTGGCCAGAGCCATCAGCTGCCAGCGCAAGGCAAACAGCAGACTAATCAGAATGAGAGAGCCCAGCAACATGCTCATTTTGCGTTTAAGCAGTCGATCCAGCAGCAGGAATACACCGACTTCCAGAATGGAAGATGTGAAGATCGCCCAGCCGACCATCTGCTTGTCGCCGCCCATCTCTACAATATAAAGCGACATAAAGGTGCTGTTCATGGCATTCGGGACCGAGACGAGCACACCAAGACCGATAAAGGCCATAAAATGCGGATTAAACATGACCTTACCAAACCGTCTAAACGTAACAATCGGCGTATCGGAGGCAACAGGCTGCCTTGGAAGAAATACCGAGAACATAAACGCAGCGGCAATCATGCAAGCAAAAATAACAGACACACTGCCTACGCCATAACGGTCAATGACCGGTCCGGCAGCGACTGCGGTCAAAGCCCAGCCCAGTGAACCCCAGAGCCGGAAGGTGCCAAACTTCTGTCCTGTGCCGTCAATATATCCGAGAATCAGACTGTTGGTTTGAGCGAATAATGGACTTTGGAAAAAATAAAAAAATATCATCGCGACATAAATCCACGCATACGTAGGCGCATAAAATACCCCTTGTGCGAGCACAAAGGTGCCTGACATCATAATCATCAGCACGATTCGAATATTACGTGACTTATCGCTCCAGAAGCCCCAGAACGGGTTGGCAAACAGAGAGACAAACGGACCGATCGCCATCAGGCTGCCAATCTCCAGTTTGGTCATGCCAATCTCTTGAAGATACAGCCCAAGGAATCCGGCGAAGATGGAAATGGCTCCATAGATGAAAAAATTATATAGTTTCAGTGAGGCCAGCGAGGATGTGCCTCTCACAGGTGCAGATCTGTCCAATTGAGCCATTCCTTTCCGAATCGAATCATATTGTTCACTGTATCATTTGTTGAAAGGGGATTCAACGGTATAGAATATAGGCATTATCGATTGATCCACCCAAACGAAGCCGCCCCGGCCCATGTGCAGGTGTAACAGATTCATGTGTGGCTTGTAATGAAAACTCCTGATGAAAATGATAACTTGAATGTTAGGTATGACTCATATGCTATTCATAGCTTGACTTATTGTCAGAGTCATAATCCTTAGTCCCGCAGGAAAGAGGTGATCCCGTTATCTATGATCAATGAAAATGAACAGTGGACAGGCATTATATTGGCAGGCGGGCAATCCAGCCGAATGGGCACCCATAAAGCGCTGCTTGAGCTGAACGGCTCCACTGTACTGACACATATTGTAGAAGCAATAAGACCTGCCGTTTCCCGGATTGTTGTGGCAGCAGGTCCCTACGAAGCGTTGTACCGAGCCACGGACAAAGGCGCAAACAAAGCCGCAAACAGAGCTATGGACCACCACGAAGGATTGGAATTTATACAGGATCAATATCCCGGGAAAGGGCCTCTCGCGGGACTCCATGCGGCGTTAGCTGCATCCCGTACAGCGTGGAATCTGGTCAGTGCCTGCGATATGCCGCTCCTGCAAACCTCATTATTCAATGGTATGAAGAGGCTTGCAGCCCATTATCCAGCAAGCAATGCTATTGTTCCGCGTGTAGAGGGCCGAATTCATCCGCTTGCCGGGGCATATCACAGAAGGATACTGCCTGAACTGGAGCAGCGCCTGATTCATGACCAGCTGCGTGTGGTTCGCTGGCTGGAAGAGATCGGCTGCCAGTATGTTGAAACCAATGAACTGGAGCAAGCGGGTGTTCAGCAGTCTGCTCTGCAATTGAGCAATATGAATACCCCGGAGCAATTGCAGCATATACGCCTTCATCTTCAGAATTCAGATGGCTCGTCCTCAGGGCGGTGAGATGCCCGTTCATGATGGTGCCCTGCATGCTGATTGCGATAAAGCAGGGGGCTCTGACCCGTCCAGCGTTTGAACTGTCTGCTGAAATGTGACAAATGAGTATAACCTAGCTTTAGGGCGATCTCTCCGAGAGACAGGTCAGGCTGCTCGATGAGCATTTTGGCTTCCTGCAGCTTCAGATTCGACAGGTATGCTCGGGGTGAAATGCCAAATACCTTGCGAAATACCTGCAAGCCATATCCTGGACTGATGCCAAACGAAGCAATGATCTGCTCTACTCTCACCGAGGCTACATTGCCGTCTCTCATTCGAAGCTGTGCGTGAAAAGCCTGTTTGATCGCCTCCGCGATAGCTCCTGCATAATGCATGGCTGTGGGAGCTGGCGCCTGCGCAGAAGCAACAGAGATAACAGTCTCAGGAGCATGGTCTGCCGCTTGAGACAGCAGCGCAAACAGCTCAAACATGCGAGCCTGCATCAGCAATTTGTCTGTGGAAGAATACGCCTCCGCCGTATTAATCATGCCCATCCAGCTTTCCAGAACAGCTCGTATTTCCATATTATCTCCTGTACCTGCTGGATAGATTCTGCTACGCTGGGATATTAGCTTTAAGGTAAACACCGGATCATCTACATTGAAGTGTGCGCTAAAATACGTCATGCCCTCCGCAGAAATACAGCGATTTGTATGTCTGAACCCGGGCGGAATAAGCAGGATGGAGCCTTCCTCCACCATATACGTGTATCCGTGAATGACGCTTTCCTGTGTACCCCGGATGATCAGAATAATCTCAAAGCCTGGATGTGTCTCCTCAGGCATTGTCCACCCGTAAGGTACCTCTTGGCTGTGAGCACCATAAAATTTGATGTTGCAGTCAATGATCGGGAGCCAGTGTGCCAGTGTGTGGTACGGCATCTCTCGAAGCTGCGAACGGATATCCATAACATTCACCTCGGAAAAGGGTAAAAAATACTCGCTTTGTGCCATCGGCACTACGCATGTACTTCATTATAATCAGTTTAACGCTGACTTCCTAATCATGAAGCAGTTCGCAGTGTAATGAACAGGTAATGTACAGAAAACACACCTATACCACAATAATGTAAACGCTACCACTAAGGATGGGAATATGTCAACTTACCTAATACTCTCAAAGGAGACATCATTATGGACAAATTATTATACGGCGTAGCCTACTATGATGAATATATGCCTTACGAAAGATTGGACAAGGATATTCAGATGATGAAAGACGCTGGCATCAATGTAGTGCGGATTGCGGAATCAACCTGGAGTACACATGAACCGCAGAACGGCGTATTTGATTTCACCTCGGTGGATCGGGTGCTGGATGCCATGCATGCAGCAGGCCTTCATGTTATTGTGGGAACCCCAACATATGCGGTACCGACATGGATGGTCAAGGAGCACCCGGATGTTCTGGCAACCACTGTACAAGGTCCGGGAAAATACGGTGCAAGACAGATTATGGATATCACAAACCCTACGTATCTGTTTTATGCCGAGCGCATCATTCGCAAGCTGATCTCTCGGGTGAGCAAACACCCGGCAGTGATTGGATATCAGACTGATAATGAAACGAAGCATTACAACACGGCGGGGGACAATGTACAGCTGCAATTTGTGAAATATATGCGGAACAAGTTCAGTTCACTGGATGAGTTAAACAAAGAGTTTGGACTGGATTACTGGAGTAACCGGATTAACAGCTGGGAGGACTTCCCTTCCGTAGTAGGCACGATTAACGGCAGCCTCGGAGCGGAGTTTGCGAAGTTCCAGCGGCAGCTGGTCACGAATTTTCTGGCGTGGCAGGTCGGGATTGTGAATGAGTACAAACAGGAAGGACAGTTTGTTACCCAGAACTTTGACTTTGAATGGCGTGGATATTCGTACGGCATTCAGGGGGATGTGGATCATTTTGCCGCATCCCGACCTTTTGACATCACCAGTGTAGATATTTATCATCCTTCCCAGGACGAGCTGACGGGCATTGAAATTGCGTTCGGGGGAGATGTGGCACGTTCCACCAAGCAGTCCAATTATCTAGTCCTGGAGACCGAAGCGCAGGCATTCTGGCATTGGGTGCCTTACCCGGGACAGCTGCGATTACAGGCATTCAGTCATCTGGCTTCCGGGGCTAACATGGTGGCCTACTGGCATTGGCACTCGCTGCACAACTCGTTTGAGACGTATTGGAAAGGCCTGCTAAGCCATGATTTTGAACCGAATCCGGTGTATAACGAAGCGAAGACGATTGGCCGGGATTTTGCCCGCCTGAGTCCAAAGCTGGTCAACCTGAAGAAGACGAATCGTGTTGCTGTGCTGTTCAGCAATGAGGCGTTGACCTCCATCAAGTGGTTTGGCTTCAACTTCACCAGTGACAAAAATTATAACGACGTTGTGCGCTGGATGTATGATGAATTGTATAAAATGAACATCGGCTGTGACCTCATTGACCCTTCCGTGGAAAGTTATGAAGGTTATGATGTGCTTGTGGTGCCGGCCCTGTATGCAGCTTCGGATGCGCTTCTGGAAAAATTGAATCAATTCGTGCAGGGTGGCGGACATATCGTTTATTCGTTCAAAAGCGGTTTTGCCAATGAGCACATTAAAGTACGCTCGACACGTCAGCCGGGACTGATCAGCGAAGCATGCGGTATTAGCTATAACCTGTTCGTCGAGCCGAAGCATGTTGCGCTGCGGGATGATCCGTTTGGCGTAGGTGAGGAGCATAATCAGGTGCATACCTGGATGGAGCTGATCACGCCAACGACTGCGGAGGTGCTCGCGTGGTATGATCATCCGCACTGGGGAGAATATGCCGCAATCACACAAAACAGCTATGGCAAAGGCAAGGCGACATATGTCGGCTGTTATACCAGCGCTGCTGTCATTCGCAAGGTGCTGGAGCGTGTGATGAAGGATGCAGGGGTGTGGGGAGCAGATCAGGAGCTTGCTTTTCCGCTCATTGTGAAGACAGGTGTGAATGATCTGGGCCATACCATCCGTTATTACTTCAACTATTCGGATGAGGCGGTTTCCTTCAACAATCCGCATGGAGCAGGGACGGAGCTGTTATCGGGAGATTCGGTTGAGGCAGATCAGAAGCTTGAGCTGGAGCGGTGGGGTGTGCGCATTATTGAACAGAACTAGGGGATAATAGTGCAGATTTAAACGTCACCGGATTTTCCCTTTTGGAAAAGGGAATCAAAAAAATCTGGGGATAACAGCGCTTGGAAGGTGATTCTGTCATCCGAGTAGACTGTGTAAACACTTTATTTCAAATATATATGGATTCAAAGAATTGCTTCTATTTTCCGAAAAGAATAAAAAGACCATGGCGCCTTCAGCTTTGATGCTGGGGCGTTTGTGTTATTTTAGCTCAGGAGTGGATGCACTGTGTTTAAAGAACTATACCGCAGGCTGACCGATCCCTTCAAGCGCAGCATTCGCAATAAACTGATACTGACAATGACATTGGTTGCTGTGCTGCCAGTGATCGTTATCACTGCTGTCGCTGCCGAGAATGCACGTTCCTCTATGGAAGCCGAGATCAAGGATACGAACCGGGTGAACATGAACTGGGCCTCAGTGTATCTGGGAGAGCAGTTTACCCGCATGAATAATATTATTTATTCCATTCAGATTAGCGACGAGCTGCATCAGTACCTGGCGCTGACCCAGGAGGCTCCTACGTCCAGCCGTTTTGATGAACAGAAGGCTGTGTTCAATATGCTCAACAGTGTATACTATTCTGCTGGCAACTATGTATTCGGGGTGGAATTATACCTGAAGGAGCAGGACACGCTGTTCACCTTCAATTCGATGGATTACCGTATTCAGAGAGTGACGGATATTCCTGAAGGATATCAAGAGCTTTTTACAGAGCACAGAGATTTTACCATCAGGAATGATCCTAAGGATTCGTCCAAATTTCATATGACCCGCAGCATGAATCGTTTTGAGGATCAGGCCCAGATCGGAGCGATCAGTCTGGAGATCAAATGGGCCGAGTTCAATCAGACGCTGGAGCTGCTCGATAGCAGGGGTGATTATACCGTATATATAGGAGATAACCTGGGACATCCGATATATCAGCCAAACCCGTCGATTCAGCCATCGGATGAGGCTTTGAAGCTGCTGGCGGAAACGAAGGACAATGCCGGGTTTATACGTACAGCAAAGGAATATATTTTCTATCACGATATTGAGCCGTCCGGGCTGCGTGTGATCAAAATTGTACCGGATCATGTCATTAACGAAAGTGCGCTGGAAACGATGAAATACGGACTTGTTGTGGGCGGCATGGCTGCCGTGGTATCTGTCGCTTTGGCAGCGCTGGTCGCATGGCGTACTTCCAAACCGATCGTCAGGCTGGCGAACTCCATGAAGGGTATCCAGCTCATCAAGGATCGCAAGGTGGAGCGCAGCGGCAGGGTGGATGAGATTGGCCTGCTGGAGAAAAACCTGCATGGTATGGCAAGCCGTATCCGTGAACATATTCGGGACAACTACATGATGAATCTGGAGAAACAGACCGCTGAGCTCAAAGCGCTGCAATCCCAGATACACCCCCATTTTTTGCAAAATACACTGCAGATGATCGGCGGCATGGTTTATTCGCAGAAACCGGCTGACAGCTATAAGGTCATTCGTGCTTTGAGCGAGATGTTCCGTTACATTGTGCGGGCGCCCGACGGTCTTGTGCCGCTGCAATCGGAGCTGGACCAGCTTGAGCATTATATGCTGATTCAGAAGCAGCGTTTTGCGAGCCGGCTTGAATACAAGCCGGAGATTCACGGAGAGATTCGAGAGTGTTATATACCTAAGCTGTCGCTGCAGCCTATTGTGGAGAATGCATTTCTGCATGGGCTGGAGAACAAACCGGGGGAGTGGAAATTGGGCATTGAAGTCTATGCTGATCCGAAGGGTATCGTGACCATTCAAATCTGTGATAATGGTGTGGGCATAGAGCCTGAGAAGCTGGCCGAGATGCAGTCCAGACTGGAGCGTATCAAGCGGCAAACTGATCGGGTCTGGAGCTCAGGCACAAGTATTGGGCTGCTGAATGCAGCGTCACGGATGGTGATGCATTTTGGAGCGGATTACGGTATTCGTATGGAGAGTGAATATGGACAGGGGACCAGAGTCATCGTACGTATCCCCTGCACAATAGGAGGCGATTCCTTGTGAATAAGGAGTTATATAAAGTGCTGCTGGTGGACGATGAGCCGTGGAATCGGGATATTCTACGTAATCTTGGAGAATGGGACGAGCTGGGCATAAGCGTTTGTGGCGAAGCAGAGGACGGGGAGCAGGCCATCCAGATGGTGAAGGAGCATCAGCCTCAACTCATTATTACGGATATGCGCATGCCTGGGGCAGACGGTGTAGCCTTGTTACAACTATTAAGCAGTCAGTATCCCGAGATTAAGGTTATTGTGGTGAGCGGGTATGACGATTTTAATTATGCCAAAAATGCGCTGCGGTATCGTGCAACCGATTATCTGCTCAAGCCGGTAAATCCGGAAGAACTGAATGCTGCGTTAGCCAAATGCACACGCGAACTGGCCAACGCAGCCTCGGCACCGGATGTATGGGAAGCCTATCCGGCTTCCTTCGCGGGCGAGTTCTCTCTGCTCCAGCAGCAGGCACGTCTGCGCTTTAACGATCTGAATCTGCCAAACCTGCGCGAATGGTTTCAGCAGTTAGAGCAGAAGCTGGAGCGAAGTGAGCTTCGCAGACCCCGCCAGCTTGGACGGGTTGCCTACGAGCTGCAAAATCTGTTGAATGAGCTGTGTGTGTCCAATGGACTGTCGGATCGGCTGGAGGAGGCAGCCATTCCGCCAGCAGCAGCGCTGACATCCATCCAGGCAACGGTAGATTGGATCACCAAGGCGTATGAGCAAGCACTGGAGCAATTAATTGCACAGCGTAAATATAAAAATAAGCTGAATCTGGACGAAGTGAAGCAGTATATGGAGCAGCACTGCATGGAGATGATCACGCTGGAGCAGCTTGCCCAGATCTTCTTTGTCAGCAAAGAATATTTGAGCAAAGCATTCAAGAAAGAGTACGACGTCAATGTGACCGACTATGTGGTGCAGCTCCGAATGACCAAAGCGAGAGAATGGGTGATGGATGAGCAGATTCCGTTCAAACATATTGCTGAGATGACAGGATATGAGGATGTGTCGTATTTTTATCGGGTGTTCAAAAAGCATTTTGGCGTGTCGCCTGGAGAGATGCGCAAAGGCCAGCATAAGGATTTTAATCCGTCCCCCGAATGATTATTCGGGGGATTATAATTGGATTAAGGTTTAAAATAATCCAATGGAAGAGTCTAATTTTGTCCAATGAAGCGCTTACATTTTGCGATATATAATGAGCCTATGAAAGACAAACCAGTCATACCGGGAGGTCATAGAAGATGAAAGTATGGAAAAGCGTTGTAAGTGCAGCACTGGTTAGCGTTCTGCTGGCGGGCTGTGGCTCGAATGCAGGAACGGACAATGAACAAAAAGAAGTCGCAGCAGGCAGCACAGTGAACCTCAAAGTATTCATCGCTCAGCCAAGGCTCAAGGAACATTATGATAAATATATAGAACAGTTCAAAGCCAAGGAAAAAGCGGACAAAAATATCGAGGTGAATGTGCAGCTGGAGATGCCGCCGGCAGATAATGCACCTCAGATTTTGAAAACGAGACTGGCCTCCAATGACGCACCGGACGTATTCGCTCTGCATGCGGTGAATGAGATTCCTCCATTCAGCAAAGCCGGATATCTGGAAGACCTGTCGGATCAGCCTTTCGTAGATAAACTGCTCGATTCAGTGAAACCATCCGTAACGGATGCAAGCGGGAAAATCGTTGCTGTTCCGCTGGAAACCTTATCATGGGGGTATCTGTACAACAAGGATATCTTCAAGGAGCAAGGACTTGAAGTTCCAACAACATTGACAGAAATGAAAGCGGTTGTAGAGAAGCTGAAGGCTGCCGGAATCACACCGTTTGAGCTGTCTTACAAAGAAGCCTGGGTTCCACAGCTGTTCCTGTCGCTGACTGTCGGCGCATTGACACAGACGGAGCACAAGGATTTCGTAGAGAAAATGAACAAGGACGAAGCTTCCTTCTCGGATATGAAAGCATTGTTTGATGTATTTGATCTCGTGAATGCCAACGGAACGGACAAAGCGCTTGAAGTCGGAGCCGATGACGGCGCAGCGGCTTACGCAACTGGCAAAGCTGCAATGTGGATTCAAGGACCTTGGTACGCAGAGACCATTCTGAAGTCCAACCCGGACATCAACTTCGGTGTAGCTCCGATGCCGCTGAACGACAACCCGGATGATACCAAAATCAACCTGAGTACGTCCACTTCACTGGCTGTATCCTCTACAAGTAAAAATAAAGAAGTTGCACTCGATTTCGTGAACTACATCCTGGATGACAAGGATTCAAGCGCATTCTACGAAGCGCTCAAGTTCAATCCGGTGGCCAAAGTGCATACGTTCAAGAGCTTCCCGTGGGTAGACGATGCACTGAAATATGTGAACGAAGGCAAAGCGTATCAAGATCCAACGATTCCTCAAGCTGTTAAGGATGAGTCTGGTAAAGCGCTGCAAGGGTACTACTCTGGACAGCTGAATCAACAGCAGGTCATTGATGCACTCGACAAGGCGTGGAAGTCCTACAATAAAGTGAACAAATAAGAGCCCGTGAGAAAAGCGGTACCCGCATTTGTTGACAAAGTCTCCACGGTACCCCGAGCGGTGCCCGGGAGCTTTGTCGGCAAACAAGCGGTGCTTTATTTCGTCGCAGTCTCTAGGCAGATGAAACGGCTGGCTGAACGATCTTCGTTCCCCCGTTACCTTCATCCGCTGTGTATAAAGGGGGAGAAGTTATGGCTACGAGTGTGTTCAAAAAGTACCTTTCACTGCTCGCGTTTACAGCGCCAGCCTTTGTAATCTATGCAATATTCCTGCTGTACCCAACCTTTAGCGGCATGTTCTACAGCTTGACCGACTGGAACGGGTTGAATCGTGACTACAGCTTTATCGGACTGGGAAACTTCGTGGAATTGTTCAAGGAAGACCCCGACTTTCTGAATTCTCTGTGGTTTACACTGAAATATGTTGTGTTTATGCTTGTTCTGCAGAACGTCATTGCGCTGCTGCTCGCGGTGTTCATCGAGACACGTACACGCAGTAAAGGCCTTTTTAGAACGCTGTTCTTCATGCCGAACATGATCAGTACCATCATCAGTGCCTTTATGTGGACGTTTATCTTTTCACAGGTGCTGCCACAACTGGCGGAGAAGCTGGCAGTTTCTTTTCTCGACCAGCAATGGCTTGGTGATCCGAAGTTTTCCTTCTACTCGATACTGATCGTGTCGCTCTGGAACGGTGTGGGCTACATGATGATCATTTATCTGGCAGCGCTGCAAGGCGTGCCACAGAGCCTCAAGGAGGCCGCCGTGATTGACGGAGCCAACGCTTTTCAAGTGCTGCGCAACGTGGTCCTGCCAATGATTACACATGCCATCACCATCTGTTTCTTCCTGACGCTGAATGGTGCATTTAAAGTGTTCGAGGTGGTTTATGGTTTGACAGGCGGCGGACCTGGCCGGGCGACTCAAGTTATCACGATGAATATTTATGAAGAAGCCTTCTCCAACAACTTCAGGTATGGTTACGCAAGTGCCAAATCGGTTGTACTGTTTATCGTCGTTCTCATCTTTACACTCATTCAGATCACCGTCATGAAGAGAAAAGAGGTGGAGGCATGAGGATGCGGCGGATAAATAACGTTCTGATTCGACTGTTCCTGATCCTTGGCTCCATGGTTGCCATGCTGCCGATCTATATGGCCGTGGTAAACTCGTTCAAGACACAGGGCGAGATGTTCCAATCCTTTATCGCTCTTCCAACAACACTGCACTGGGAGAACTATACCGATGCTTTTAACAAAATCAATCTGCTCGGCAGCTCGCTCAACTCGGCCATTGTGTCCATTCTGGGCATCGGGGGAATTGTATTCTGCGCTTCCCTGGCGGGTTACAAGCTGTCGCGGACTTCCGGTCGATTAAGCAACCTGATCTTCTTTATGTTTGTTGCATCCATGCTGGTGCCTTTCCATTCTATTATGATCCCGCTGACACGAGTGGCGAAGGGCATGGGGGTACAGGGCAGCACATACGGACTGGCTTTGATCTATATCGGACTTGGTGTAAATATGGCGATTTTCCTCTATCACGGGTTTGTGAAGTCCATTCCGCGTGAATTGGAAGAATCGGCTCAGATTGATGGATGTAACGAGTTCCAGACGTTCTTCCGGATCATTTTCCCGCTGCTGCTGCCAATCACTGTAACCATTGCGATTCTGGACTTCCTGTGGATCTGGAACGACTTCCTGCTGCCGCTGCTGATGCTGACCGATGTGAACAGATATACGCTGATTCTGTCCACGAACATGCTGTTTGGCGAGTACAACAAAGAGTGGCCTTTGATTCTCTCTTCTCTCGTCCTGACGGCAATTCCAGTCATCCTGATCTACGCGTTCTTCCAGAAATTCATTATGGAGGGCATTGCGGAGGGTGCGGTAAAAGGTTAACGAACTTATATGTTGTATTCCGATTTAATTTAACTCACAGTATGCTAACAGCCTTGAACCGGGGATATGCTCCTTCAGTTCAAGGCTGTTTTAAGGTTGATTCCGCAGCAGCCTGCGCGCCGCTTGCGCAAGGCAGATTAATCCACGCTCCATCTCGTCGAAGGAAGCATAGGCATACGAGAGGCGGATATGCTTCGCATCGAGCCGGTCATACAGGTAACCCGGGTGAATCAGCACATTTTCCTCCAGACATGCATGGAATAATCGTCGTATCGACAACGGTTCCGCTGAGAAACGCAGCCAGATATAGAAGCCGCCTTTCGGTGTTGTCCAAGCTGCAATGTCATGGAAGTGCTGCTGCAATAACGTCAGCATGAACGCTTTGCGTTTACGAAGTTCAGGGCGAAGTTGTTCCATGTGGCTTGCATGATGCTCGTCAGCAAACCATGATGCGGCTGCCTCCTGAGCAAGTGAACTGGTGCCGTAATCCGTCTGCATTTTGATATCGGCCAGCCGCCGAATAACGGGCACAGGGCCGACAAGCCAGCCAAGGCGAAGTCCGGGGCTGACTGCTTTGGAGAGCGTGCCCATATGCAGAACCCGGCCTTCCAGGTCGTTTGCTTTGAGCGAGGGCGGGGGAGGATGCTCCAGCCACAGCTCCTGATAAGCGGCATCCTCCAGAATGGAGATGCCGGAGATGCGGGCAAGTGACATCAATTGTTCCCGGCGCTCTCTGCTCATTACACCCCCTGTAGGGTTGTGGAAGCTCGGGATCGTGTACAACAGTGGAAAAGATTCGTCGCCGTTCTTGCCGCTAACCCTTTTCGCGGTCTGGACGGCTCGATCCAGATACCCGAGATCGAGTCCCTCTTCATCCATAGGAATACCATTCAGTTTCAAACCGGCGGATTGAAAGGCATGAATCGAATAGAGATACGAGGGTTTCTCCAGCAGCACGGCTGAACCACGCGGCAGGAGTCCTACCGAGATCAGATGCAGTGCCTGTAGCGAGCCAGATACGATCAGGATGGAATCCGGCGAGGCCTGGATGCCGCTGGTTTGCAAGTGCAGGGCCAAGGCCTCGCGAAGCTCGAGGCTGCCTTGAGGTTCAATATAATTAAGGGTCCGAGTACGGCTGGACAAGTTCTGAAGAATTTCGTTGAATGCTGCACCGGGCATGAGCTCAGGTGCAAGCTCGCCAGTGCCCAGCCGAATAATGCCAGGACGGAATTCGGCCTGATTAATCTGCTGTATCTCAGGCAGGTTCGGGTAATACCACCCCTCTTGTGCAGCTTCACTCCAATTGGGCAATGATGTATGCGCAAGGCTATGCCAGCCTGAACCGGAGACATAGGTCCCACCGCCGTGGCGGCCTTCAATCATTCCTGTTGCGGCAAGATTATCCAGAGCAGTCACCAGTGTACTTCGGTTTACTCCCATAGCTGCTGCCAGCGTTCGCTGAGAAGGAAGGCGATATCCGGCAGACCATTCCCCTGTGGTGATTTTTTGACGAATATAGGCTTCAATCTGACGATACAGAGGCAGATCAAGGGCAGGGTCTGGACTCCAGTTGATGCTGGAAGAACGATCAATAGGGCTACGTCCCATCTGGAAGTTTCACCTCCAATGTCTTATGTATCGTACACTATATCATTTGGTTGGGTTCAATGCCATCCAAGTGGCTGGTTACATGTGACTGCGTCTCATCTACTCTGAAGACACAGATAAGGGGGATGAGGAAGAATGGAAGTCATGATCCACGCCGTGGTGCTGGCCTTTGGCCTGATTCTGCCGCTGGGTGTCCAAAATGTATTTATTTTTAATCAAGGGTTAACGCAAAAGAAATACCTGCATGCACTGCCTGCTGTAGTTACAGCAGGGATTAGTGACACATTGCTGATTGGAGCTGCCGTGGGGGGCATGTCTCTCATTTTGGTTCAATGGCCGCTGCTTACCCAGGTTTTATACGCAGCTGGTTGTCTGTTTTTGCTCTATATGGCTTGGGGGCTATGGAGAGCATCAGCTTCCTCAGCTGAAGCTCCAGCAGCGATGTCGGCAGGACGGCAGGTTGCTTTTGCCGCTTCGGTGTCTATTCTCAATCCGCATGCCTTGCTGGATACGGTGGCCGTCATTGGCACCAGTTCGATTCAGTATGAAGGGATAGAGCGAATGTATTTTACGATGACAACGATGGCTGTATCCTGGGTTTGGTTTCTGGGACTTGCAGGTGCAGGCAGGCTGGTTGGAAGCAATGATCACACCGGCCGGGTTCGGCACGCACTGGACCGTTTGTCCGCGCTGATTATGGTTGGGCTCGCGCTGATGATGTGCTGGAAGCTCTTAGCTTCATAGAGCTTTTGCGGAGAATGGCATCGTTATGTTGAAAATCGCCGCTCTGGAAACGATATTCGCACTTAACTATTTGATGGTTGTTTTTGGAAAGTTTAGTTCAGCAGCAGCAGGATTTTAAAGAATATCGTGTGCGTCCTCTTTAGGCAGGAGTAACTAAGCAAAATGGGCACTAGTAACTGGGTTGTTATCTCTATCGTGTGATTCTGGGCCTACATAAGATAGGAGCAAACCTAAGAAGAGGTGAGATAAATGAGTTCATTTAGAAATTCATGCAATTCTGGTCGAAGAAAGGTTAAACGGGTTAAAAATGTTTGTGCTTGTGTTAGCCATCGTAGACCAGATGTTAAAGTTATTTGCCCAATCGGTGCAACAGGGCCTATTATAATAGGAAAACTGTAAATTAGCTTATAGAATGCTCTAATAATTGAGCTATCACACTACATATAAGATACCGCTCTACTGGACAAGTAGGCGGTATTATTATAGGTATCATGACTTTTGGAGTTTTTGGATCGAAGTCAATGGAGGAAAACTCGTGTGGATTTAATGGAGTTTTTTGCAAAGACATATAAGAAACTAAAATAAATTAAAAATGAGCTAAATAAACTGGACGAATTAGGGTAACTCCACTTACAAGGGATATATTGATTTCCTTTGTAGGTTCACTCATAGATGAATATTATCGTAACAGCCCGTAGTGACTTTGGGTCAATTCCTAAGTTTCAGACAGAGGTATCGCCATCATTTTACTAATAAAATGATGCTATTTGTGTTTTCATAGGACAAGCAAAGAAATGCATATATAACATTATTCACATCAAGGGGGGCATGAGGATTGATTACTTCTGCATTGAATGCCGGTTATAAGACTGTAAAGATGGAGACGGTGGATAAAGAAAAACTGACTGATATTAGTACAATTAAATTTGATAAGTCTCTTCCAATGGAAAAAAGATCTGTTTACATTATTAAAAAATTGAAAAATCCGTTCTGTTTCCGCTGTGGCGATGTGGTTATCCTGCTTGAATTTGACGATACGGCCCCACCGATTCAAGAAGTTCTCACTAATTTTATGATACGCAAGAAAAGTGGCTTGTAATGTGCCTTTGTGCCCTCGACAACATGGTTTACATCATGCCTAATTGGTATTTTTTAGGTGTAATGCTATAGGGAGGTATACACATGGCCAGAACAGCGAATAGGCAAAATATTGATAAAGTAGCCTCAAAAATAAAGGTTTGGAATGTCGCTTTTTATATTCGTCTTTCACGTGAAGATAAGCGAGGAAAAGATGAATCTGAGAGCATTACCAATCAAAGATTAATACTGTCAGATTTTCTTGAGCAACAGGATGAAAACGATGAATACATTCTTGTGGATGAATATGTCGATGATGGTGTAAGTGGAACCACAGATGAAGCACGTAAAGGCTTTCAACGATTGCTGGCTGATATTCAAAAAGGAAAAATTAACTGTGTAATTGTTAAAAATCTTGCCCGTAGCTTTCGTAATAATGGTGACCAGAGCTATTATCTTGGCGATTGGTTCCCACGTAACAATGTGCGATTTATTTCGCTTTACCAGCAGCCAGTTGATACTTACAAAGATCCACAAATTGCACAAAACATAGCAGTACCAGTTCAAGGTTTTCTTAATGAAGAACATGCACGAGGTACCTCAGAAAGCATTAGAAGAACCTTTGACAAGAAACGCGAAAAGGGATTGCATATTGGCTCTTTTGCTGCTTATGGATACCTGAAAGATCCTATGAACAAAAATGCGCTAATTGTGGATGAGGAAGCTGCACAAAACATTAAAAATATTTTTAAATGGTTTCTAGAAGGAAAGAGTAAAAATGCTATTGTACGCACATTAAATAATAACGGTATTTTATGTCCAAGTGCTTATAAGCAGAGTAAGGGATTGAAATATAAAAATCCTAAGGCTGAAGGTAAGAATCCTTTATGGAGTGCGGTGACAGTAACCAACATGTTAAAAAATCGTCTATATGTTGGAGATATGGTACAAGGACGTCAACGAATTAAAAGTTATAAAATTCATGTTCAGGAAACAGTACCTGAAGAGGATTGGTTTGTTGTAGAAAATACTCATGAGTCAATCATTAGTCGTGAGGACTTTAATAAGGTGCAAGAACTTTTAAAAAAAGACACCCGTACTGCTTCAAAGCAAAAAACACTATATTTATTTAGCGGATTCCTGCGCTGTGCAGACTGTGAAAAGGCGATGACACGTAGCCAAGTTAAAGAAAATGTGTACTATTATTGTCGCACATACAAAGACCAATCTAAATTAGCCTGCACGAAGCATATGATAAGGCATGATCAATTAGAAAAAGCTGTGTTTTATGTTTTAAAACAGCAGATTTATATTGCCGTATCTCTTTCCGAAATGTTTTCGAAAATTAACATGGCTCCGCTTCAGAAAAGTCATTCTATTCGTTTAAATGAACATATATCATGCAAAGAAAAGGAACTATTGAAAATTTCATGTTATAAACAGGGTCTCTATGAGGATTGGAAGGATGGAAATATTGACCATATAGATTATTGCCAAATGAAAGAAAATTATGAGCGACAAATACAAGCTATAAACGAAGTGATAATGAATTTGCAAAATGAAAAACGCGAACTTGAAAATGGAGTCGATACAGAAAATCCGTTTTTAGCAACTTTTATAAAACATAAAAACATCAACAAACTGACTAGAGACATTTTGATTGAACTTGTTGATCGTATCAAGATATACGTAAATGGCAGTATCAGCGTGAAACTTAAATTTGCCAATGAGTACCGCAGAGTTGCCGAATACATTGAGGTCAATAGCTCTGAAAACGCGGTTTAGAAGACCGCCTTTTTAACGGCAGTTTGTTTTCCTAATATAAACGTTCCTACAGGCCCAACAGGCCCAACAGGCCCAGCAGGACCAGTAGGCCTTGGGGGTCCGGCAGGTCCGGCAGGTCTAGCGGGTCCAGCAGGCCCGGTAGGTCCAGCAGGTGTTACGGGTTCAGCCGGTCCGGCAGGTCCAGCAGGAAGAATCGGTCCAGCAGGCCCAGCAGGCCCAGCAGGTTTAGCCGGTCCGGCAGGTCCAGCAGGTGTTGCAGGTCCAGCGGGTCCAGCCGGTCCAGCGGGAGATCCAGGTCCGGCAGGCGCTGCGGGAGCTACAGGCCCGGCAGGCGCTGCGGGAGCTACAGGCCCGGCAGGCGCTACGGGAGCTACAGGCCCGGCAGGAGCCACAGGAGTCATCCCCGCCCCTGTTCTTGGATTGTTTAGAACTCAATCAACTGTCAATGTTCCAATTGCAGCGGGAGCTGTCGCCCCACTTGAACTTGCTCAAATAAACACTCCTGGCGGGGCATTTACACTTAACGGAGACGGAACAGTTACAGTGAATCAAGCTGGAATATACCAAGTTGATGCTCGTATTCAAGCTGCAGCAGATGGTTCATTCCAGGTATTTGTAAACGGGGCACAACCATCTGTTTTGAACGGTGGGGCTGTACCTACAGCAGCTGGTGGAACGGCTATTATTCCTACAATTCTTACGCTTAACGCAGGAGATGTAATATCCATTGTAAATGGAGGGAACGTAGCATCAAGCTTGCTTGGGGTATTTGACGGCTTAATAACAGCTAACACAGCTCTCCGTATTATAAAGTTAGATTAATAACTGCTTTTTCTAAAATAACTAATTGTGAATTATGCATATTAGGGTTGTAGTTTTTAATCTATATAACTGTACTTGCCAAAATTCGGAGTAATAATTTGTAAAAAAAATAGAGACCGTCATATGTTTCCTTGTACAATGGAAGTACCACCCA
>NZ_JACHKG010000054.1:0-21797 GCF_014203995.1 Paenibacillus sp. JGP012
CGAATGGCGACTGGTGATGCAACATGAACATTTTTTAAGTTCGGTGTTTCAGCAAAATAAATTTACATAAATTAGATATTCAACACGCGTGATATTTTTTATACGTTTTGTTAACGATCTCAGGCTATTTCATCTAATGTTCTCGTATTCACGACCCCCACTCGCTTAGGTAACTCCTATCTTAGCCAGTAAGGGTTGTCTGTTGAATTCACATCTTTTTTTGAACAAGCTATTGAGTTTATAATTTTTTTTCCATTACAACGCTCGTTTCTTTGTAGCCTAGCTTTTCATATAAGCTACGTGCTATTGAATTATGAGCAAAGACGTGAAGTCCTATACTCTTTATGCCTAATTCTCTGCCCACTTTTTCTATATCCTCCATCGCTTTCTTACCAAATCCACGTCCTCGGTAATCTTCCCTAATCCTTATATCGTAGATAAACCCCTTGCTGTTTGGTTTCAATGCCAACCAAATCATGCCAACCTCTTTGCCATCAAAACGAATTGTAAATAATTTATTATTAGGAGTTTTCTCGTCATCCGGCAAAAGTTGTTCGTATTGTTCTGTTGCCTTACTGATTGATTCCCGCTCACTCCAATTACCAGATTGAACGTTGCTTTCCGCATAGCTTTTAATTGCTGAATTTAGATACTCCTGGAATTCAGTAGAATTCATTAAATCTAATGTAATCATTTTTTTGTTCCTCTCTTGAAATATTTTACATTTAAATCAAAAGATCCTTATTTCCTTTGGCAAGATTGCCCTTAATTCAACGATGAATTTAAATAAGCTTTGTTTATTAAAATCTTGCTCCAATATCCTATAACGTTTCTGTATTATTCATGAACCCGAAAGGGTTGTCTGCTGAAATGCCTCCTTGAAATCCATCTCTCAGACCTAAATCTCAAAGAACCGCTGCTTGAATACTATGTTATATGAAGGATATTCCCTTCTTAAGTTGTATCTAACTAGCTGCTTCTGTATTCTAGATAGCAATGTACTCGCTCTCAGTAAGACTTATAAATTCAATATCAGCACAATAAAAATGGATGATCCCATTCTCGTAATCCTCGACTTCATATTTCATTGGGTAATAACCGTTTTCCTTTAAACCTTTAATATTAAAACCACTTATTTGAGTTAGTGCTCCTCCAGATTTAAAGTGTAAGGCTTCTACGTTCGAAAATCTTATAAGTAATTCATATGTTGTCTCATTTTCTTTGATTAAGAACGTTATATGCAGTATAGAAATATTCTCAAAATATTGGTCTTGAGTAATATGAAAATGAAAATCTGAAAGCCACTCGATTCTATGGATTGTAAAATTATTAATGATGGATTTTATGCTTTCTATGTTCCTAATCATCGTTGAGAGCGCTCCTAAAAACTCAATTTATGTGTCATACATATAACGTTCCTGTTTTCACAACTCAGCGTGTGCTGAGTATCCAGCGCCTGACAAGCCAAGGACGTATGTCCGCAGCCTGTATATTCTTAATTTCTTTCTTTCACAAGGTCTTCCCATTCTTCTATTGATAATTTATTGGATATATTCTTCAAGTTTTCAGGTACACTCACAAAACACATTAATTCTAAACTATTACCATCTGGATCATTGAAGTAGACTGAAGCATTTCCTTGGTTAGGTCTAACAAATGGATTTATGGAATCTCTCTTCCCAAATGGAACAGGCTCTATTTCAATCGTTTGAAGCCATTTCACACTTTCTCGAAGATCTTCATAACTCACTCGAAATGCGATATGCCTTAATGATGGATGATACGCTGTTTTATGCTCTTCGCCCTGCCATAGCCCCACCCAACTCTTTTCTTTTTCAATCCAGAAGAAAGCTGTATCTTCATCTCTCCAAGCCAGTTCTAATCCTAGCTTAGAGTAAAATTCAATGGATTGTTGTAAATTGCTCACGGGTAAATGTGCTTCATATAATCCAAGTATCATTTTTTTCTCCTTTCAATCTTGTAAGTTTCAGATAACGTTCTTGTATTCACGACGTCCAACTCCCTTAAGCCAGAAGGGCGGCCGCGATGCGGTTAGGGAGTTGGATGTGTCCGGCTGAATCCGCTTCCCTGCAACTGCAATTGCCTCCCCGAATCGAATTCAACTTTTGCCAGACCAAGGACACATGCCCGCATCGTGAATCTCGTGTTGTAGAATGTTCCGGCCTTCCTGAGTTACTGGATACTCAATTAATCAAAAAGAAAATACATATGAATCTCTTCTATGACATCACTCTCATTAACAATAAATTCTGCGAAGAATCCAAGATCACCTTGAAAGTATTCATATATCTTTAAATTTGGTTTGTTCTCAATCGTCTTCAGGTTTTCATATTTAATATTTGAATATGCATTCTTCAATTTTTCTAAATGATCCCCAACTTTTATCCCTTCAGATGTTTCATATTCATTCTGATCTAATATAATTTCTGAAAGCCATAGGCTGCTTTTTTCCATTCCCAGAAACTTTAATGTTAATCCACTATAATAGAGATGCTTAGAATACATACCACTAAAGGTATCTGCTCCATCACCGAGCTGCTTAACTTGAGAAGCTTCGTCAGGCTCCCCTAGTATATGCACTACAGACTTTTCATCATCTCTCAGTTGAACAAGGGATTGTTTATATTTTATTGAATAATATTTATCTTCTTTAATATTTCCTAATTCAGGAGTGGAAACTGGCGGATCAGTTGATACAACTTCTTCTGTAGAATCTGATTCTGAATTTGCAATTGTCGTTGGGGGTTCTATCGAAGGATCTGTAGCAGTAATGGAATCAGAACAACCAACAATGAGAAGTAAAATAACACATATAATTATTGGACTTATAATTTTCATTGAATATCTCCTTTTTTTGAATTTGCCGGAATTTCCTATAACGTTGTTGTATTCACGAACCCTCACTGCCTTAAGTGACCGGAGGGAACGGCCGCGACGCGGTTTGGCAGTGTAGGGTGTCAGGCTGAATATGCTACTCTGCTACTGAAATCTCTACTTTGATGAAGCTTCTCCCTACTTTGGCCGGACCAAGGAGCGATAGCGACGCAGCGTGAATACGATGTTCTAGGATGTCGTTGGCTTCTAAGATATACTCCTAAGAATCATTTAAAATTTATCCTAAGTATTGTAAGATTCGATTGTTGATCGAGAATAAAATCAAATATCACATCTTGTAGCAATGTCATTATCTTGACCATTATTATTGATAGATTGTGAAGTCTATCTCCAAGTTCTTTAGTTTTCTCTTGTTTCTCGATTATACTGATTAACTGATTCAATTGAATTTCTTCTGCAAAGGTATAGTCCCTAAACAAATAATGATCGCTTGTCAAAGTGAATTCTGTTCTAAAGTCTTCAACAATAATTCATTTAATATCTTCTTTACGGACTTTGCATCGTTCCTTTTTTGGAAGTTATTATAATGAAATACCTTATTTCGTGATTCATTAATAAAATCCTTCAGGTATTTGTAATCTGGATCATTTGTTATTAGTTCGATAAATTCATCATATTTCTTTTTGAAGTTTTTAATTGATACGAGCCTCTCAGCAATGTTACTTTTCAAACTGCTTTCAACTAAATCTACAGATTCTTTTAATAATCCAAGACTGATCTTAAACAAGAAAAATGTATAGTTAGGCATTTCCTTAGAGTCACTTGAGTGTAAAATAAGCTTGTGCGTTTTTATTAAATCTTGAAGAGCAATTGCGGAGGATGTAATCCACAGATCATATTCTGAATTAGGATTAATAAAGTTTTCAAGTTTGAACTTGTGTTCAATTTTTTTATACTTCATTGATTCCGACTATTTCTTAAAACGTTCCTGTATTCATTAACCCCAAGGGGTTGCTTCATTTGTTCTTACAAAAAAAGAACATCAAGCCAATTTTACACTTGATGCTCTTCTATCCACTGTTGTACATTCCCTTCTGTGAATTCACCTTCTGCGGTCTTCAACCCCAATTCAACTAGTTCTTCTTACTCGTACTTTACAGAAATCTCATTTAAACGTTTTTCGATAATTCCCTAAGTGCCTCAATATTCTCGTTTATAATATCGTCCATGAGCGAATCCATTTGCTTATTACTACGATTCTTCAGGAATTCAACAAAATCAATCACTTCAATTTTCTTGTCATCAGGCAATGTCAAAAAGTCTTGAATAAGTTTCTCTTCAATACTCACTCTGCATATCTCCTACACTTCTTTGTTTTTATTATACACTAAAGTTTGAGTGGACTTAACATCCGTTTCCAATGATTGTTAACTTTTGAGGCTATTTCATCTAACGTTCCTGTATTCATGAACCCCGAAGGGGTTGTCTGCTGAAATCCCTCTCTGAACTCCACTAGCAGACCAAGGCTACGAAGGAGCCGCAGCTTGAATATTTTGTTATAAGATGTTGGGGGCCTTCCTAGAGATTATCTTCAAATCATTTCTTATTCGCTCTTTTTTTCTTATACGGTGGAACTCACATAAAATACAAATATTATAATAAGATGAAACGAACATTCAACTATCACCGTTACTCGCAGCTCTGATTTCCTTTTTAAGTTTCTTTAGTAAAGCATCAATCTTTGTAACAATCACTCCACTAGAAATAGCTTCCCAAGCACTACGTTTTTCAGCTTCTATTTGTGTAATAAGTACAGCCAACTCTGCTTCTTTCTGAAGTATTCGTTTATCAAACATTCTAGCGGCAGTATTTACCTTTTTCGAAGTTTCTAACTCCGAAATTAGTCCAATCAAATCATATCTCAGGCTCCCCCATATTTCCAAATATTCTTCTCTAAAATAGAGTAAATCTACCAATAGAGTTTCATCAACTATCAAGTCCACATTACTAAACAACTGCTGATTCCAATCAGACACCAGATGTTTACCCTTAACCATATCTTCTTGAAGTTCTGTAAATTGATTAAATCCAGATGAGTAATTCTCCATAACACGCCTGATCTTATCTAACTCGATTTTTATGGCATGAAGTGTCGGAAGTTGCTCTAATAATCGTTTATTATGGTCAACTTTCTTTTGCTGATCGATTTGATATTTTGTTACTAACAGGGCAACAATCCCTCCGATTATACCACCTGAATAGTTTCCAAAGAAGCTCAACCAAAGCTCAGTATTTCCTGCTGTAACCCTGGGTATTGCTGGTATCAGGACTAATATATTAACAAAAACTGGTCCTGATACAAATGCAATTAATATCCATTTGTATTGTTTTATGAATTCCACTAATTTATTCATTTTCATTTCCCCTCACAATGCTCACAATTAGACATAATCAGATCACCATTAAATGTTTTTCATTTTGTACCTATTGGAGTGTCACATTTCCAATATAGATGTTTTATGCAGTATTAAAGCAAAAACAGATTCTATCAGTTATAATAAATGATTATTTATCAGATTTTAAGCGTTAGCTTTGTATGTACATGTCTAGCCCCCAATTTCATATAACATCAGATCTACGACCTTCGTATATCCCTCTCATTTCTACCTCATATCCCAACTACATCTAATATAACCCAACTTGTTCCATCTGCGAAGTCACAAATGCACAAAAAGCAGCCCTCACACTGCGGCGTTTGTTAGAACGAGCTAACAAGTGTAGCCACAGATATATTGGGACTGCTTTCCTCATCTAGACGATCTGCCTTACAACTGAATTAAAACACCTAAAACCTTACTTCCCACCCACACTCCATACGACGCGCTCGCTCATCGCTTTATGCTGGGCGATCAGGCAGAGCTCTGCCGCTTTGAATGCGTGCTCCTGCGTCATCGCCGTCTCGGTGCGATCCAGACAGTCGCGGATGAGCTGACCGAAGAACGGGTAGCCGACTTTACCTTTGACATTGTATCTGAATTCACCCTCATGGTTAACCAGGTACACCTGATCTCCTTCCGACTCGCGGGCGATATCGATGTACTTTCGCAGCTCGATGTAACCGTCTGTGCCTAGAATTACGGTGCGTCCGTCGCCCCATGTGCCGAGGCCATCTGGGGTAAACCAGTCTACACGGAAGTAGCCGGAAGCCCCGTTATCACCGATCAGGGAAGCTTCACCGAAATCCTCCAGCTCCGGAAACTGTGGATGATTGAAATTGTTAACCCGACTGAAGGCTACCTGTGCATCACTGCATGAAGCAAAGGTCAGGAACTGCTCAATCTGGTGACTGCCAATGTCACAGAGAATACCACCATACTGCTCATGGTTGAAGAACCAATCTGGTCGTCCTCCGGCATTCAAGCGGTGAGGCCCTGTGCCCATGACCTGAACTACCTTGCCGATCGCACCCTGTTCGATCAGCTGCCCTGCATAGATGGCACTTTCCACATGCAGGCGTTCACTGTAATACACCATGTATTTCTTGCCTGTGCGTTTCACTTCTTCACGTGCCAGTTCTAATTGCTCCATCGTTGTGAACGGGGCTTTGTCCGTAAAATAATCCTTACCCGCTGCCATCACTCTCATGCCGAGTGGCGCACGATCTGACGTAATAGCGGCGCTTGCTACCAGCAGCACCTCATCATCCGCGAGCACTTCTGCTTCCGATGCCGCAATCTGTGCCTGCGGGAATTGCTTGCGGAATGCCTCCACCTTGGCCGGGTCCGGGTCATATACCCATTTGAGCGTCGCCCCGGCGTCCAGCAAACCGCCAACCATGCCATAGATATGTCCATGATCCAAAGCAACTGCCGCGATGGTGAACTCCCCCGGTACGCATACAACCTCTTTAGTCACACTTTTTGGTGCGTAGAACATTCCGTCTTTCGCCATATCAACCCATCCTCTTTTCCAATTATATTTAAATGCTCTCCTCGTTACCCTGCATCGGAGTGTTCCGTGTAAATCTCTACTTCAACTTATCTACATCTCATTTAAACGTCTGGCTCAGATCAGCAGGCTGACCGCCTGCATATGCTTTGTCTTTCTTCGTTGTTGAATTGGCAATACGGTCCTGCAGATGCTCGTAGAACAGGTCTTCATCGATCGGCAGATTCACCCAGTTGTCCGTCCAGGTGGATAGCAGCATAGCGTTGGATAACGTCAAACCGTGAATCCCGTCCTGCCCGGGAGCAATCAGCGGTGCACCTGTACGAATCACATCGACCCAGTTGCGGATCAGACCCGGATGTCCCGTTTCGATGCCCGTAATCGGCACATCACATTTCCAGCATTCCGGCTGTCCGAAGCCACCCGTAAAACGCTTGTTGAACTCCGGCTCTGATTCGCGCAGCCGCCAGAAGGTGAGCTGTCCGTCTTCAATGACGATTTTTCCGCGGTCACCGTTTACCTCAAAGCGGTTCGTTCCTGGCGCTTCACCCGTGGTGGTTACAAATACGCCGGTTGCTCCATTTTCATATTCCACATACGCAGTCACATCATCTTCTACTTCAATGTTCCGATATTTGCCGAAGGAGCAGAAGGCACGCATACGTATAGGCATCATGCCAATGGTCCACTGCCACAGGTCCAGCTGGTGCGGGTCCTGATTAATCAGCACGCCGCCTCCCTCGCCTGCCCATGTTGCACGCCAGCCGCCGGAATCATAGTAGCTCTGAGAGCGATACCAGTTCGTAATAATCCAGTTGGTACGCCGTACTTCTCCTAGCTCGCCAGATGCAATCAGGTCACGCAGCTTGATGTACAGCGGATTCGTCCGCTGATTGTACATGATGGAGAACACTTTGCCGCTTGCCGCAGCCGCCTCGTTCATCTCTCGCACCTGTTTGGTATATACACCCGCTGGCTTCTCAATCATGACATGCAGGCCATGCCGGAATGCCTGGATCGCTTGTTCAGGATGATCATAATGGGGTGTAGCAATAATAACGGCATCAATTGTGCCCGAAGCCATCATCTGCTCTGCATCCTGCCAGTACGTGACCGTAGACGGAAGATTACTTGTTACCCAGCTTTCCATCTCTTTTCTCACATCACATACAGCTGCCAGCTCAGCACCCGGAACTTCTCCAGCCGCCAGGGTTCTGGCATGTGACGCACCCATATTTCCAATACCAATGATCGCTACTCGAACCATACTCATGCTTGCTCCTCCTCGTTTATACGACGCTCGATTGCAGCAAATACATCTGCAAAATGCTGTAACATCACTTTGGACTGCAAAACTCCGCTAAAATCTTCAATCCCGTAATAACCGTCATATCCCATTGCTCTCAGATCACGCACCATCTGCACCCAATCCACCATGCCTTCCGTTAGCGGAGCCCAATGACATTGCCAGGATGTGCTCAAAGGCAAATCATAACCAGAGCTTGGGCTTGATGCCGCCTGATCCCGAGTATCTCCGGCTTCTTTCACATACCATCCGGCATTTTTCACATGCACATGAGCGAGATAAGGTCCAAGCAGTTCAAGTCCCATACGGTGGTTCTCATACCCTTCATGCACCATATTGCCTGGATCGTAGAGCACCCCGACGTGCTCCGGGTCAAGAGATTGCACAAGTCGGTGAGCCAGAGAAGCTGTGGGTGCAATCGTCTGATGGTGTGTTTCTACAACCGCTTTGATGCTGTACTGTTTCGCCATATCCTGTACTTCGTTCAAATAACGAACGGCCTTCGCATACAGCTCAGGATAAGCCGTTGTCCGATCATAACCGGGAACACCTACACGCATCATCGAAGCGCCGAGTTTGGATGCAGCCTGGAATGCTTGCTCTGCTGCCGGCAAGTCTCCACAGCTCAGATAAGGCACGAGTGCAATGGATTGTCTTCCATGTACCGCAGCCGTTTCTCGAAAAGCTGGCACCTGCTCCTGCCACCTGTCCGGGTCGATGGAACAGCGGTTGTTCCTCCAGTAGGAAGGCTGTTCGGACAGCGCATCCTCTGGTATGCCGCGAAATCTCCACTCAATACCCTCGATGCCCGCCGCCGCGGCGGCTGAAGCCAGTTCCGCTGCATTCAGATCAGGAACTGCAACGGTGAATACGGACAGTTTCATAACCATGAACCCTCCCATGTAAACGCATTCATTTCATGTCATAAACGCATTGTATCACTCTCTCGCACACCACCATAGAGCATAAAGCAAACAGATGAATGTCAGATAACAATCCGCACATATTCCCCATCCAGAGATAACGTTTCATATTACATCCGATTACAAAATAATAAAAGCAAGCTCTTCCGAGTCGTCAAATAATAAAATAAACATCTCCGATTCAAAACAAAAAAGCACTTCCGGATCAGAAATTACTTCTGTTCAGAAATGCCATATTACTATCTATGCTGGGACAGCTTGTCCATTAGAGTGCCAATGCTTGTACCAGTACTATTTCTATTTCAATACAATCGTTCTAATCCCGGTCAAAAAACACATGCTCAGCCTGCAGCTTCCCTTCTTCTACCGTCATGATGCCAAAAGAAAAGCGCTTCTGGAATCGGCGGTCTGTCGGTGAGCCCGGATTAAATACAAGCACGTCATCCACCGTATGCATCACCGGAATATGAGAATGTCCATAGATCACCGCATCCAGCTGTTCGCCTGCAAAGGTTTGGATCGCATTCTGTTCTGTGCCCTTTGATCCGCGGTGACCATGCACTAGTCCAAGCCGCAGCCCCTCCACTTCGACAATTCGGGAGAAGCCAAGCTTCTCTCCGATCTCGGAAGGGTCGGTATTGCCAGCCACACCTTCAACCGGAGCATAACCGCTAAGCAGTTCATACACACTCCAGTCTGACCAGTCACCCGCATGCAGAATCAGATCTGCACCTGTCAAAGCGTCTGCAAGTGGTGCCGGTAAAGTTCGTGCCTTTTTGGGCAGATGTGTATCAGAGATGACTATGATTTTCATGTGTCAACCGCCTTCCCTTCGTTAGGCTTTCTGCTCTGTCTCTAATTGTGTTGTCTCCATCTGCTGTGAGCAGGAACGTTCCATATCCTCAAGTGTAATCGATGCAAAAAACTGCTCTACCTTCGACTCGGCAATGCGATACAGGTTCGTCAGCAGGCTATCCATCTGGATGCCTACCTCACAGTTCGGGTTGCAATTTCCATGGATCGGGAACAAGGGACCCTCGTCTTTGGCAGCCTGATAGATCATATCCAATGTGATCTCACTGGAAGGCTTCGCCAGATAAAAGCCTCTGGTGCCTGGTGAGGAATTGACCAATCCTGCCTTCTTGAGTCCCCCCAGAATCCGTCTGACTACGACAGGATTCGTATTCACGCTGCCCGCAATATCTGCGGACGTTATTCGTTCAGGCGCGCTGAGAGACAGTAACAACAAACAATGCACACTGACCGAAAAATGAGTACTCATGATTAACCACCTTTATTTAATATAATCCTGGATACATCAGCTTTATTCCGTAAACAGATCCTGCTCAGGACGTGCTCTGGCCTTGAGCTGCCGCACCGTATATTCCAGTTGCTTAACGATATCATCCAGTTGTTTGCGATCAATCTTGTTCGGATCATTCACCGGTTTGACCGAGTTCTTCAGATCGCGGATCGTGAGCTGCTGTTCCTGCCATTTATCCATCAAATCGGCGATGTTGGCATAAAAGCGCTCATAGTCTTTAATGACCAGATCGAGATATGCATCCACCTCATCCGGGTCATACCCACGAAGTTTATAATTAAACTGCTTCTCATGAATAGATAAAGCATCCAGCTGTACACCCAGTTGTTTGAACAATTGTCTTTGTTTGTCCAATCTTCGTTTCATATGTTCATCCATCTTGACAACCCTCCATTGTAGCCGAGCAGCGGTTCTCTGCACTGAGCACAGAACTCACGGCAATATCTCTCTCTATTTTTTATAACACATAATTCATCAGATATAAAACGAAACCATGTTTCCATTGCAAAATGATTGCTTCTCCCGCTTTTCGGGTAAGAAGTCTCTACAACCCCAAGCGGGAAAGGAGCATGTGCTTATGAGTACATTAACCCAGGATCAACGTCAGGAATTGGAACAGGCGCTGCTCGAGCAGCGTGAAGATTTGCAGCGACATTTCGAATCCAGCATGGAGGATGGTGCTCCCGCCGAATCGCTCAAGGATTCTACCGGTGAACTGTCCTCTTATGATAATCACCCTGCCGATGCAGGTACAGAAACCTTTGAACGCAGCCGTGATCTCGCCATTGATGATACCTTGACAGATGAGTTTAATCAGGTGAATGATGCCCTTGAACGCATGGAAGAGGGAACCTATGGCACATGTGTCACATGCGGGAAAGAGATTCTTTTTGAACGGCTGCAAGCCATCCCGTATACTGCCTATTGTATTGATCATACCCCAAACCGCGACGTAAGCAATGACCGCCCTGTTGAGGAGGAGGTTATGACCATGCCGCCGAGCGGAGCTGGAGAAGTGAGACAGCGCAATGCAGGTAAGTTTGACAACGCAGAGGCCTGGGAGGCGGTCGAGGAATATGGTACATCCAATTCACCTGCCATGGCCGCCAAACGGGATGTGCAGGATTACGACGAGAACATGTAAAGGTAAATCAAATGCTGATTCAATCCTTGCCGTCACGTACTAATACTAAAAAGCCGCCAATGGCGGCTTTTCTGCTGTCATGTCCCTGTCTGTGCCTGCTTAACCTTCGCTTGCGCAGCGTGTGCTGTTCTGAGTGCCCTTCCCTTGCAGCTACACTTACACTCCACTTCATGACTGCACTTCTTGACTTCATTTTGACTTCATATGCTCTTCTCAGCTTCACCTGCTCCTGCCCTGGCTCTCCTTACTTTCTCTACTGCCGTTCAGTTTGCCCTGAGCCGTGCAGTCACCGGAGCATTCCATGGCTGGAACCTTTTGATCAGCTCATACAAGCAGGCTTAATCCTCAGACTGACCTTCAGGTGACTGCTTAGCCTTCCGTTTAGCAGGACGTTTGGAGGTTTTATCGGTGGGCGAAGTATGCAGGGCTTCTGATGTAACGGATGCCGCAGAGGCAGATGAATTTTTCGGTTCTCCCGTCTTTTTCTTCCTGGTCCCAGTCTCATTAGCCTGAGCTTCCAACGGAATTTCCCTGGAAAGTGCCGTAAACAGCTGAAAAACATGCTGGTCAGCATTCTTTTCATTTTTGTTCAGATAGGGCTTGCACAGTTCCACAATATTCTGGTATAACGCCTCAACCTCTTCCCCCGTTGCGTACAGTGTCATGTCGGAAATAAAACGTTTCTCCTTCTTCTCTCCCTGCTCTGCTTGCTTCATAAAGCGAAAACGACTCTGCTCGAACATCTCGTTCAGCAGCTTTAATGTCTCTGAGCGAAAAACCTGCTTGAGCGGTGAATTCTCATGCTCTTCGTCCTCATGACGCAGGTGAATCTCACCTGAGAAGGGTTCGTAATATTTGGCGATAATACCGTTAATCTCACGAGTGGACACCATGGTTAGAAGACCGATCTTCTCCAGCTTCTTCACATGATAGTGAACCTTGGCGGGCACCTCTCCCATCAGATCAGCGATTTCCTTCACCGTGGAGGGTCTCCCCTGCCTGTTAAACATATTCATAATCTGTATCCGGTACGGATCAGAGTATATTTTGATCTCTTCAATCGTTGAAAGCACTTTGTGCTGCTGCATGCCTGGTTCCTCATTTCCGGGGTACGTGCCTGCCCTTCGTTCTCTCTATTATACCTTTCAGTCAGGACCCCGGTCAAAACCGGATACACTTACATCTCTTGGCGAAAACTTTTGTTCGTCAGCAGTATAAGCGCAGACAACCCAAGCAGGACACCGAACACAATAAACAGCACAGGCATTGAAAACCAGTCCGCAAGCACACCCGAAAGCAGACTGCCTAGTGGGGAAACACTTAACACCAGCATGCTTTGCAAAGCTGATACTCTTCCAAGCATATCGGAAGGAGTAACCTCCATCAGGTATGAAGCCAGCGGAGTTGTCGCCAGCGGAATACCCAAGCCCATCAGCAGACAGAAGAAACCTGCAACCGGGAGCTGAAACGCCGTCATATAAGCGGGAACTGCTGTCATTGCATAACCAAAACCAGACATTACGATGCCAGTGATGATCAGCACACTTTTACGATAACGGGCTCCCCAATGGGACATCCACAGACCTCCAATGACAATTCCCCCGACTAACAGCCCGCTAAGCAAACTTAACCCCCAGGCATCCGCGTGCAGCGTCTCCATCACATACGGCGTACGAAGCACATTAAAGGGCATCAGGCAGAAGTTCACCAAGGCAAACAGAATAGAGCTGACCAGTAACAAGGCATGTTTACGTAGAAAATGAAAAGCATCCGCCATCTCGGCTATCAAACTTCTGGCGGCAGAAGATACACCACGAGCGGGCATGCCTTCGGGATAATGTACACGGCTCATAAGTAAAGCACTGAAGGCAAAAAGCGCAGCATCGATCCAGATCGTGCATGCAATGCCAACGGTTGCAATGCATGCACCTGCTGCAGCGAGACCCGCTAGCTCAGCCAGCCTGGTGGCGGATGTGGTCATCGCGTTACCTGACAACAGCATGGACGGTGGAAGCAAGCGGGGAACACTGGACACCTCGGCAGGTGACGAAAAACATTCCAGCAAGGAATTCAGAATGGTGAACAAAAATAAATGCCAGACCTCAAGCTGACCAAGAGCAAATAAGAGAGCTGTCAAGCCCACCATTACACCGCGTCCGGTATTGGTCATTACGATTACTTTTTTTGGGGACAAGCGATCCACTAGCGCACCAGCGAACAGGCCAAATACAATATTCGGCAAAAAATTAACAGCCAGCAGGGAGCCCATCAGCACCTTCGAGCCTGTCAACACGTACACCATCCAGCTGTATGCAATCGAATCTATGGAATCACCAAAACGGGATACCATTTTGCTCATCATAAACTGCATATATGGCCTGATTCGAATGAGTTCCCCTAGTCCTTGTTTGCCAACCACTGTGCTGCCGTTCATCTGCCCCACTCCTCAACGTAAAAATATTTTTAATGTTAATATTATTTTAACGTAGTTTTCGCAAAAATCAATACCGACGTTAAAATATTTTTAACGTTATATTTAACGACTTTTTAAACGATGCGTTCTCACGATAGATTAGAATGATCATTGGACAGGTGGAGTGTTGATTGAAGTGGTCATATGACAGATACATTTTTAATTCATTACGTGCAGAGATAATCCGACAGGTAAAGCAATTGTTCATCAACTCAGCTTGCAAACAAAAGCACCCCAGTGTTCAGGTTGGTTGCAAGCAAAAAAGACTCTCATCCGCATGGATGGAGCCTTCTATTCTTGATTCATTTTTACAGCCTCGGTAAATGGTTATTAGTCAGCTGCTGCACTGCATACCAGCACTTCTGCTTCAGGAGCCTACTCCACCGGACTCTGATCCACCAGCACGCGCTGACGCGTTCGGGCCGATTCCAGACAAGCATCGATCACACGCATATTCAGAATGGTGTTGCTCGGACTAAACGGTAAAGGCTTGCCCTCCAGCGCCGCCTCGGCAAAAATCTCTACCTGCAGCACATAGGAGTTTGAGACGGAAACCCGCTCCTCCCGGCTTACCGAATCCGTATGGATGATAATCTGCGGTGGAATATCACTGTTCTCCCAGCCGAACACCTTAGGCAGCTCAATTCGGCCTTCCGTGCCGAGAATCTCCATTTCAGCCCGGCCGGACGCCCACATGCCGCAATCAAAGGTCAGCGCTACCGAATTCGGAAACTCGATCAGTCCTGAAGCCATCATATCAACGCCATCATGCTCTTCCGAGAACAAGGCATGAACGGTAACGGCTTCAGGCTCGTCTCCCAGATACATGCGGGCAGCAGAGATCGGATATACGCCGAGGTCAAAAATAGAGCCGCCGCCCATATGTTTTTTGAAGCGTACATTCTCCTTATCATCCGCGGTATTACACGTAAAGTTGCCATGTATCGCTCTAACCGCTCCAATCTCGCCACTCTCGATAATCTCCTGTACACGTCTGTGCTTCGGGTGATAACGATACATGATCGCCTCGGCAAACAAAACACCATGACGTTCACATGCCTCGATCATCTCGGCAGATTGCTGCGCATTCAGCGCTGCGGGCTTTTCACACAGGACATGTTTTCCCGCCTCGGCAGCTTTGATCGTCCATTCTCTGTGCAGATGATTCGGCAAAGGAATATAGACAGCCTGGATATCCGGATCAGCCAGAAGCTCCTCGTAACTGCCATAGGCTCTAACAATGTCCATCTCTTCAGCTATAGCTTCCGCTTTTTCCTTCGAGCGGCTGGCAATCGCCAGCACTTCACCACATTCGGACTGCTGAATCGCTGGAATAATTGCTTTTTTGGCAATCGTAGAAGTTCCGAGTACACCCCATTGCAGAGGTCTGTTCATGCTCATCGCCCTTTCGTACCGTAGTTATCCGCTTCCGCCTTGTGTAAAATGCCAAGACAACGATCCAGATCGGCTTTGACCTGTTTTTTGTATAACTCGGCTTTCGCCGCACCTTCATCCGTGAAGTGATAGAGCACGATCTCCTGAAAATCCACCTTCGGATCATTGCCCTTTAATTTTTTGGTTCGATAAAAGATCCCCTGCTGTACCAGCTCATGCAAGGCCCGATATATCTCGCTCTGCGGCGGTACATATCCGTAATCCTTGAATTCCTGCTTCATCGCCTCCAGCATCTCGTAGCCGTATCCTCTGTGCTGCTCGACCATCGTAATGAGATAAACCTTGATAAATGCACGCTGTGCAATCATAAAAGCCATGAGCTTTCCCTCCTGTCAGAACCTGTCTATCTTTCATTATAAAACATATGTTCTGATCCTGCCATCTTGATCCTGATCTCACCTTTATGACAAACGCCTGAGTAGAGCAAGCAGGATCAAGGTGGGGAAAGCAATCGTGAGGTGAGAACTCAACGAAATTTATCTTTCATTATTGTGAATTTTTCATGTAATGATATATTCACTTCGATAACAATGAATCCGTTGTTCCTTGGGTTTGCGGGCGCTTGGTCGGCACCGCACCCACGATCCATTTTCCCCATTTCAGACGAGAGATCAGCCAGGTCAGCCCACAAGAAACTGCAAGTGCAGTGAGCCATGTGATAATCATACGAACAATCGGATTCCATCCCCAAGCCACGTAAAACCATTCATCTGGAATGTAGCTATAACGAAGCACCAGCATATGCATCAGATAACCGCCATAGGACATGCCGCCAATCCATGCGAGCCAGTGCAGCACCATTGGCTGCTGAAGCTTTACGGCTAACTGGTACAGCACCAGGATTGAAGCGAGCAGAAACAGGATCATACCCGGCCTGATCAGGCTGACGGTGTAGAAGCTGATCTGAAGGCCATCGGGCTTCTGAAACTCCAGCATTAATAGATAAATAAACCGCAGACCCAGTACAATAAACACCAGCCAGGATACCCAGCGAAGACGATGAACCCATTTTCTCCAGTTCTGGACAGACAATCCCGCTGCGGCCCCAAGCACGAAATAAAAGAAAAAATAAATAAAATTACGGTCGGCATAGGTTGTAAAAGCATCGGTCAGCACCGGAATCTGCAGCGGCTCCATCCAGCGAGCAATGGTACTCAATTGATCAGCCAGTATCAGATAAAAGATGCCTGAGATCAACAGGGCAATCATACGCCCCTTTGCTTGATAACGCTGATATATGTACCGAATGCTGCGCAGAAACAAAGGGAAAAACACATAGATCTGGATCAGCATGATGATGTACCAGAAATGTGAGGCCGTTTTGCCCGTCACGACCTTCAGTCCAAGATCAGAAAGCTCCTGCCAGCCAAAGCCCGTCCAGCTTCGCGGGGTAAGTATAAAATAAATGAGCGTCCACACTACGTAGGGCAAAATCACGTCCATTACTCTTTTGCGCATAAACTGGCTGTAGTTCAGCTGCTTCCCTGTGTTGTAGAACAACACCATCCCGGTTATAAATATAAACAGCGGTACAGCAAACTTGGCCAGCATCAGCAGCACTGCCATCACTACACCGTCCTGAAGTCCTGTTTGCGGAACGAGTGAATAATGAGCAATGGAATGCTGGAGTACAACAGCAGCAAAGGCCATTCCCCTTAATGTTTCTATTTCGATAATCCGTTCTTTGCGAGGCAAAATCATCAGCCTTTCCTTATATTTTTTTGTTCATGCTTGCCATGTAAACAAACCATTTCAGTTACTATTTTTGATTGGAGGTACCGGATACCCATGTCAGACAGATCATTCAATAGTTCTGATTCCAAATATGTACAGCAGCATCTGGCAAATGAACGCACATTCCTCGCTTGGGTGCGCACAGGCATTGCCATGGCGGGCATCGGTTTTCTCGCTGCCGGTTTTGGCTTCCATTCAAACGCCTATGATCAGCTGGCACACCTTGCTGCGGTTATCACCGGCATCACGTCTCTTCTTGGCGGCATCTCCATTATTCTGTTCTCGGCGGCAGCCTATCACCGGAAACGAGCACAGATTAATGAGCAGTCCTTTCGAGCCACAACCGGGCTCATCACCTTTCTTGGCATCATTCTGCTTGTGATTGGCATCGCGCTTGCAGTACTGCTCTATGTATTGTTATTCCCTGTTTGATCAGGAAAAACAAGGTCCTGAAGTAGAACAGGGCCATCGACCTGGGATACAGCTTGAGCTGCCAGCAGGATGGATACAGGAACAAGTTTAGTTTCTGTATAAGAAAGGGGCAAGGTTCTGTATAAGGGAGAAAAACCGACCTCCTCAGCGGAGACCGGCTGCTGTGCTTTGTATAACCTGTATGCATGATTTTTTGCAGTTTTTCACAAAACCAGTTTGAAATGAGCACAGACTCGCTCCCTTTACAAGAAGGTATTGTTGCCATAACGCGCGGCTTTGGTCTGTGCTTCCATCCGGCGCTCTTCCATATCAAGATCTGATCGAACATTATTTCTTTCATCCAGATCCGATCGGACTGCATTGACATCTTCACCGTGCACGGCATCTCTGCTCAGATGTCCCGGGCTGCCCAGGTTAAACACATCGTATACAGCGCTGTCCCGATCGGTCGAGTCTACCAGCAGCAGAATTTTACCGTTCTGCACATATTCTTCATATTGTTTAGCATCCTCTTCCGGAATCCCGAGTCCGACAAGTCCGCCCACCAGTCCTCCGGCTCCTGCCCCTACAGCAGCGCCTGTGAAGGTTGCTGCAATAGGTCCTGCCGCCAGAATTGGACCAATGCCCGGGATCGCCAGGGCGCCAATACCTACGAGCAGACCCGCCACACCGCCAAGCAAACCGCCGGTTGCTGCCCCCGCAGCTACACCCTCCGGTGCTTTTGTGCCTGTCTCCTCACGAATGGCTTTCAGCTCATCCCGATCCTGTGTAACGACGGATATTTCATCGGATGCAAATCCTTCCGCCTTCAAGCTTTCAATAGCCTCGGACGCTTCACGTTCTGTATTAAACACACCTACGATTTTCTTCTGCATATTGAATACCTCCTCATTGGTTTGAGTGGTTCGCTATGTTATTACCCGTCATATCTTATTTCAAACGTTCGAAGGATGATGATCGTGTTCGTATGAATATGAATCTATGAAAGCTGGACTACACATCTTTACAAGGAGCACTCTGATGACAGAACAATCTTTCCATATTCAGATCAAAAGAATACATACCCTTATGACCGGGTTAGTACAAGAGCAAAAAGTGGATAAATATGTTGGACATTTTAGATAATGATCGCCATTGAGCATCATTGCCATTTCGTTGTTCAGCTGGCCAATTGCACCTTGGTGAACGTCTGAATTTATGCACCGGCCTGGCTTTTCAAAGAGTTTTATATCTTTTAAGTTAACTTCAGGTTGTTCTCGGTTTTGCCCGATTCGTTGCTGTCGCCTCAAGAGGATCATCCGGCCAATAATGCTTCGGGTATCGACCCTTCAGGTCTTTTTTCACCTCAAAGTAGGTTTCGCGCCAGAAATTCGCCAAATCTCGTGTCACCTGAACAGGTCGCTCTGCAGGTGATAACAGATGTAGTGTTATCGGCACGCGTCCGCCTCCGATTCGCGGGGTCTCCTGCTGACCAAACATCTCCTGCAAACGCACTGCCAGCACCGGGTCATCCGGATTACTGTAATCCACCGGGATCCGAGAGCCGCTTGGAACCTGTATATGGGTTGGCGCCTCCTCATCCAGCTGCTGGCGCAGGGTCCAGCTGAGCCCGCCCAGCAGTACATCATGCATCGAAAGCCGCTTGAGATCTGCCGCGGAGCGCATGCCCGTCAGATAGGGTGTTAGCTGTTCGGCAAGTTCATCCGTCAGATGGTCCTCGATCAGATCAGGCCACTCTGGCAGGTGCTTATGCAGAAAACGCATGCGGTCCGCAAGTTGGCGGGATGTTTTGCTCCAAGGCAGAATACCCAGCCCTTCCAGTCGTATTCCTGTTAACAGTGCCTCCAGCACCTGCTCTTCCGGCGGCTGTGCAGCTGGACTTTCCTTGATAATCAGCGCGCCAATACGCTGCCTTTTATGTGCCCGCACGCTTCGCGTAGTGCGGTCCCATGCCACCTGCACCTCCTCGTGCAGCAGGTGCTGCGCGGCACGCAGCACCGTCTGCTCCTGCAATGGCGCAGCCAGCAGGATGCGCGCATCTGCGCCCTGGTCGTCTGCCTCGGCTGCGACCAGATAAGCGGAACGGCTCAGCGATTCTGTCGCGCCGAGCCGTACCCCGCGGCCGCTGCTCAGCAGATAGCGGCCGTCCTCCCGGCGCTGCGCGATCCGGTCCGGGTACGCGAAGGACAGCAGCAGCCCGCAGCTGTCCTCATCCGGCTGCACCGGATCGGCCGCCGGGCCGCCGAGCGCCGAGCGCAGCTGGCGGCTCTCCTGCCGCATGCGGCGCACGGCAGCGCCGTCTGCGCCAGCCGCATGCGGCATAGCGCTGCTGCCTGCGGCCAGCAGCGCTTCCACGCGCGGGCGGAGGTCCACGCCCGCGCCGCCAGCACTTGCGCTGCCGCTGCGGAGGCCTGACGGCTCCTGCAGCAGCGCCGCCAGCGTGCTGGCGTAGCTGGCCAGCCCAAGCTCCGCCGCGCGGAGCAGCATGCTGGCCAGCCGCGGATGAACACCAAGTGTGTTCATCCGCCGCCCAAGGGGCGTGATGCGGCCTGCGTCATCCAGGCCGCCCAGCTGGCGCAGCAGCGCCTGTGCCTGCGCGTAGGCCGCGTCAGGCGGGATGTCCAGCCAGCTCAGCTCGGCTGGAGACTGGACACCCCAATCGGCAAGCTCCAGCGCCAGCGGCGCAAGGTCCGCGGAGGCGATTTCCGGGCGTGCTGCATCAGGCAGCGCCCCATGAGTCTCCTCGCTCCACAGCCGGTAACACACCCCCGGGGCAATCCGCCCCGCACGTCCGCGCCGCTGGTCGGCGGACGCTTTACTCACCGGCAGTGTGACAAGCCGGCTCATGCCCGTTCTGGCCGAGAACGATGATGCCCGGCTCTGCCCCGCATCCACAACCACTTTCACACCTGGAATCGTAAGGCTTGATTCCGCAATGGAAGTAGACAGAACCACCTTGCGCCAGCCTTCGGCAGCGGCACGTATTGCCTCATCCTGCTTCTCGGCAGCCATACTGCCATACAGCGTATGTACATTCACCTGAGCGGGGAGTGAAGCCTGCATCAGCTCCCGTTCCGTACGATGTATCTCTCTGGCTCCAGGCAGAAATACCAGAATATCTCCCTGCTCCTCCGTCAATGCCCGAATAATGGTGCGTGCAGTCCAGCTCTCCAGTTCAGCGGCAGCCGGTTTGGGCACATATCTCGTTTCCACCGGAAATGTTCGTCCGGCACAATGCACTATACGTGTGCCTTCCCCCAGCAGACTACTGACCGGAGCCGGGTCCAGCGTAGCCGACATCACAAGCAGCTTCAGATCCGGGCGCAGCATGGCCCGGGATTGCAGTGCAAGAGCAAGCCCCAGATCACCGTGCAGATGCCGCTCATGGAATTCGTCGAAAATAATCATGGCGGTATCCTCCAGCCCCTGATCCTGCTGCAGCATGCGCGTGAGCACACCTTCGGTCACGACTTCAACGCGAGTGGCTGAACTAACCCGTGTATCCATCCGCACACGGTATCCAACAGTCTGCCCTGTCTTTTCACCCAAGACTGCTGCCATTCTTGACGCAGCTGAGCGAGCGGCGAGCCTGCGCGGCTCCAGCATCACAATTTTTTTGCCCTCAAGCCAAGGCTGTTCCAGCATAGCCAGCGGCACAATCGTTGTTTTCCCTGCTCCAGGCTCGGCAATGAGAACAGCTGTATCCTGCTCTCGGAAGCATTGCTGCAATTCTGGAATAATCGCTTGTATCGGTAAATCAGTGTACATGTCATCGCTCCTATTGGATGTCTTACCACTTCAACTTCTTCTATCACTTATCTATTCTTTTTCACTAATATTCTTTTTCACTATTTCAAGATTGTTTTTCACACGTTCAATAATCGTTTCCATCACTTCACATTGGTTTCTCTAAGTCCAAAATTTATTTAGTTTCCCTAAGTCCACTTCAACGTTGATTTTCTTAAATTCAAGTATCCCATACTTATTCCCCTAGGTTCAAAATCCAGTCGTTAGCATTATAACAAAAAACCAGCTAATGTTTGTCAAGCTTTATTGTCTTGGCTGGACTACAAGAAACTGATATAATTTTCTCTGTACCCCAAATAGCCTCCATTGGCGTGGAGGTTATTTGGATAATTATGGGTATTAATGTGTATAGGGCTCGCCCTTTTTCAAGATGGCGTATACGTGATGGAGAAGCT
>NZ_JACHKG010000055.1:0-20106 GCF_014203995.1 Paenibacillus sp. JGP012
TGAATGGGTCCAGCAGCAACTACGATTAGCCTAAACTTTGTTATTCTACTGTAAATAAATTGGAAGCAGTTTTTGGCAAGTACAGTTATATAGATCGGAGAGCGGTAATTATGGGGAAAACAACAGTGAAGACAGAATCGATTATATCAGCATATGTACACGCTTATGAAGAGATTGAACAGGAGATTGCGGGTCTGACCGAGCAGCAGTTGAAGTGGAAGTCTTCCCCATCCTCCTGGAGTGTTACTGAAGTGCTGGCGCATCTGGTGGATCATAGTATCGTCGTTTCCTTTCGCATCCGGGAAATATTAGCGGGATCACAGGCGACACTGCCTGGTTTTAATCAGGAAACGTGGATCGCCGGGCAAAAAGCAAATGAGGAGCAGATTTCTCAGCTGATTACGATTGCCAACGGTCTGGTTCAGTATAACTCAGGACTACTGAAGCGGCTGAGTGACGAAGAATGGGAGAAAACCGGCGTTAACTTCAAAGGAGAGACGGTATCTCTAGCTGTGATCATTCCGGGTTTTGTCGCTCATGTGCAGAACCATCTCAACCAGATTCGCAGAATCAAACAAGCAGCAGCTGAAAAGCAGGTGCAGTAATGGGAAACACAGAGGGGCAATCAACGGACAGCCAGCATCCAAATTCGGGTACGGGCAGCCGGGAACTGATCATCAGAGAAGCGGCTGCCGATGAAGGTCATTTGCTGGAGGCCGTCCTGTATGAAGCATACAGTCAATATGAACAGGAGCTTCCTCAGGATGCATGGATTGCCTATAAAGCAGGCATTGCAGAAGCTACCCGGAAATCGTCAACGATTGCCAAGCTTGTCGCAGAACTGGATGGAGAAATTGTCGGCAGCGTATTTGTGTATGACTCGTCCCAGACCGCATACGGCAATGCAGCGCTAGGCATCCATTCCCCGATTATTCGACTGCTGGGCGTAACTGGCAAGGCTCGCGGCAGAGGTGTGGCGACAGAGCTGATTCGGGCCAGTGTCAAACTGGCGAGTGAACGAGGTGCAGATACGCTGTACCTTCACACCTCAGATATGATGGGGACGGCGATTCGTCTTTATGAACGTCTGGGGTTTGAACGAGCGTTGGATAAGGAGTTTATGACAGGGGGAGACACGCTGGTCAAAAGCTATCGCTTGCAGCTAGCCGACACCCCATTGCTTTAATAACGGATCTATGCGGGAGGTTGACTATGAGCAAAGCGAAACAGCTTAAACTAGGGCGTGCCTGAAAACGCTGAAGGAAGCCAATTTTGCTGAATTTTCGTTCCAAGCCAGGAAGTTTTCCGCAGGCGTGCCGGGGCACGTTGATCCCGAACCGAATAGAAACAGCCAAAGCGTAGTAGTATCGCCTCGGCTGTTTTTTTGATTTTATTTTATCTGATTTACATTATAATGAACTTTTATTTGATGTTAGGTGTTAGATAAGTTGAACTAAAGGTTTTATACAGTCCACTCCGTTAACGTGTAAAAAACAGTTCAACATATATAGTTGGGTTTACTATATTTTTAGTCAGGAGTACGTGGCATTTAACGTTTTAAATAGAAGAGACTGAAGGAGGAGCTATGAACACAGAAGGTCATATCCAGCAAATGTTGCAGTCAATCATTGAAAATACACAAGCCATCATTAACGATCGAGAAAAACAATCCTTCGGCTCATTGGAATATTTCCTGGGACATATTTTACAATATCGGGATGAAAAGCAATACCTGACAGATGAGTGGCACATCCGCACACCGCGATGGCTGGGGGAATACGGTAATACACCGGAGGAGGAAGAGCTTCTTTCGGATATCTACCGTCTGCATGCTTATATTACTGAAAAATTAAAAGGCGGATAGTAGAAAGGTAAAACATGAATCATGATGTCGCATTAGTCCGATTGAAATGTCGCAAAAGTACATGGTAACACGATACACAGATCGTTTATACTCTCTTTATGTTTCGATAATGAAAATCATTATCACTAGTATACATAAGGGGGATTTACAAATGAAACAAGGTGCAAAAGGGCAAGCAGCCGGAAGCAAAGGCTATGCTGCTCACAAATCACGATTACTGATGGGCTTGATGTTGGCCCTCATTCTTGTCCTGACGGCGTGCGGTGCCGGAACAGGTACAGATAGCGGTAAACAATCCGCGGTAACTCCTTCGGATACACCTGCGAGTACAGATACGAAGACAGATGGCGCTTTTCCAGTAACGATCAAGGGCATGAAGGGTGACATCACTCTAAACGAAAAACCGAAGAGAATTGCAATTCTCGATGTTAAGTTTTTGGATCAGATGTTAGCGATTGGCGAGAAGCCAGCAGGAAGTGTTATTGCAGGAGGAAATACCGATTTTCCTGAATACCTGGGAGACCAGCCGAATGGCGTAGAAGTTCTGGGTACACGGGACGAGCCTAACCTGGAAGCGATTGTAGCACTAGACCCGGATTTGATTATCATGACCGACTTTCAGGAAAAACAGTATGAGGGCGTAAGTAAAATTGCTCCTACCCTGGTACTGGATTTCTACGAAGACTGGCGTGATACGTTAGCTACAGTAGCTAAGATTACAGACAAGCAAGACGAAGCAGAGAAAGTGCGCACAGCGTATGAAGAGAAAATCGCCGGGCTGAAAACACAATTGTCAGAGAAGCTGGGCGATGAAACGGTGGCAATCATTCGTCCAAGAAAAGAAGGCATTCGTGTGCACGGGATTGAGCACCGCATTGGCGGTATTCTGTATAATGACTTGGGACTGAAGATGCCTGCTTTGGTGCAGGAGATTAATGAAGATGGTTCCGTTGAAATCTCGATGGAAAAGGTGCCTGAGATTGGGGCAGATCGTTATTTTGTACTGTCGGATGAACTGTTTGCCGCAGAAGCTGAGGCGATGGTGAACAATCCGGTATGGAAGTCTCTGGATGCTGTGAAAAATAACCGTACTTATGATGTAAACTCCACACTTTGGATCGCATACTACGGACCGCTCGCGATTAATCTGATTGTGGATCAGGCTTCAGAAGCCCTGCTCGGATCGAACTAATATGAACCGATATCTCTCGACAGATGCATGGAAAGAGACGGTAGAGGATCATTCGATTTTGCTTGGTGAGCCGCCTGAACATAGTGTCCGTACCATTGCTCTGCGAGAGCTGCATGACGAAGAGGCGTGCCGAGAGTATATCAGCTGGTTTCAACATTATATCGATGCACCAGACATGAAGGTTGCCGCTTCCATGTTAGCCAAGCGACTTGGCTATCTATGGACGGCTCCGCTCGTGACTGCGATGACATTTCATCATCAGCATGTGACGTTTGAGCTGGAGAACAGCTTTCTCTATCATCCGAAGCTTGAAGAACATGAGAAGGGTACACGGTTTCCTTTTCTAGCGGTGAACGAGGTTCGGGCTGAAGAGCTGACGGGAGACAGGAGCGTTTGGCGGGAAAAGGCGGTTCAGGAGATGTTTGCGGTACAGCTGACACCTCTGTTAAAGACACTTGCTGCGATTGCGCCTCTTTCGATGAGTATTCTCTGGGAGAATATCATGGTACGGATTGGGCGACTATTCGCTCCTGATGAAGGCGAGACGGAGCAGGAACGTAAGATCATTCGTGAGGACTTCGCCTATCTGACGCAGGTGGCATCTGGGCAAGTGTTTGGTGAGAGGAAGAACCCGTTGACTCGTTTCACCGATTGTAAGGACAATGTACATGTTGCCAAAAGTGAGCGCATCACCTGCTGTTTTTACTACCAGATGTCAGGGGAATATTGCCTCAAATGTCCGAAAATTGACAATGAGAAAGAATCTCAACTACAATGACAACAGCAATGATTATACCTATGCGATTGTCAGGAGATGAGAGAAATGCCGCTGCAGGAACAGACAAGTGGTTGGAGTGATACAGCGATCAAGATGCTGGACGGATATAGCGGTACTTTGCAGACAGGCAGCGTTTTACACGAAACGGATTTAGCTTCTAATGTTCTGCTACTGGCATACGGAGGGGAAGGGGAGCTTGCAATGGATGGCGAGGGTTGCCACATTGGAGCTTCTTTTGTCTGTCATGCGGTGAAGGGATCATCCTACACGCTGACCGCCAGATCAGAGGACATTCATTATATTGTAATCATGTACAAGGCTTCTTCCATGGAGGGAGCCTCTATTGTTATGCCTTCGTATCGCAAACATCCGCTGCGCAGGTCCTTTGTGCAAAACTCGGCGGCCCACGCGGAATGGATAGAAAACGCCGAAAAAATCGTGGGCAAATGGCGCCGCGGTGAAGGTCTGGAACGATTCTATGCGAACGCGCTACTCCAGGTCATGATCTATGAGCTCATCATGGCATATGAACGTGGTCAGGGGGGAGCGGAGTCCGACATGGTGGATGTGGTCGCTTCCTATATTGCGTCGCACTATCGTCAGAATCTGGAGCTGAAAGAGCTGGCTGCCCTTGCGGGCTGTAGTGTGAGACAATTGCAGCGCCGTTTCAAACAGGAAAAGCACCTCGGACCGATGGAGTACGTTATTCAGCTACGCATGGAAAGTGCCTCACGCATGCTGCGTCATACGGATGCTTCGATCGGTGAAATTGCCGACAAGCTGGGCTATCGGGATATGTATTATTTCAGCAGAGCTTTTAAAAAGTATGTTGGCGTCCCACCGCTGCATTACCGGCATGCCGCCGCTTCGAGAACGGATGCAGACTATGCGAATGCTCTACTGCAAAACCGCACAGCTTCTTCCTATGAATCTGCCCAAGGCCCGGTCATCTGTCATATGCAAGGGGAGTACACCGTCACCGAAACACCTCAGCGTATCGCTGTCCTTGATGTGCAATATGCCGATCATTTGCTGGCGCTGGGCTTGGCCCCGGTAGGGAGTGTCGGATTAGGAAGCAACGTGTTATCCTTTCCTCAATCCCTTCGGGCAGGACTCCAGCACACCGAATTGCTCGGTACGTATGAATACCCTGATCTGCCTGCGGTAGAACGACTTGCACCGGATCTGATTATCTGCACTGAGGTACATGAGCAGTATTTTGAACGGTTAAGTGGAATTGCTCCAGTGCTCATGTTCAAACGTAACGAAAATTGGCAGACCATTCTGAGTCTGTTCGGTGAACTGACAGACAAACGCGCAGAAGCCAAGCAGATTATTGCGGATTATCTTCGTCGTACGGCTTTGTTGTCTGAGGAACTGGCTTCCTTATTGGCAGGCAAAAGTGTGGCACTGATCCGTCCGCTGGACTCTCTCGTTCGCGTGCATTCTGCGGCTCATCGCACAGGTGCTGTGTTGTACCGTGATCTAGGTCTGCCCGTCCCGTTGTTTGTCGCAGACACTTCCGACACGGCCTATCACATTTCGGTTGAGAGATTACCCGCAGTGCAGGCAAGTCACTACTTTTTGCTGAGTAATGAACTTATGCAGGATGGGATATCGGCGACAGAGCAGCGTGTGTTGGAAATGCTTGATGGGGGCGAGGAGCAGCAGGTGCATTCGGTAGATGCCGCGACATGGATTGGCTGTTATGGGCCGATAGGGATTAACGGGATTGTGGATCAGATTGAGCAGTCGTTGTTGGGGTGAGGGTAAACCCTGTGCTACCTATTAAGAGCCTAGTGAATTATCTAACAAGACGTATAGACAGGTCATCTTTTGTCTCAGGAGAGGGAAAAGTGGCCTGTTTTTTTAGTTTTTAGCGAAGGCTAGATCAATATTACACTAAAGAAAAATCGAAAAAACATGCTTAAAGTCCTAAAAATAGTTCATAAAGCACAGGAATTCTCTTTGAGAATGTCGCAAAATGGGTTTTATCTAAGTAGAAAAGGAGATACAGTATCCATCGAATATGAGAGCACAATGATCAGATATAGTCTGATGCTTGCCTTACCAGCAATGGTTACACTTTCAGGATTAAATCTAAATGACAGGGGAAGTAATCAATGAAGAGCTTATTACGAAAAATGTTGGTCCTGTTTACCATTGCATTAACCTTTCAGGCGGGACTCGGTAATCATATTACGCCGACCACCTATGCAGCCACGGGTCCTGTGTTGTCTGTATCTGGAGGTTCGGCTTCCTTCGTGGCTGGAGATAATGCGTCCTCAACTCCGGTTGCGATCGACTCTGGCATAACGGTAACCTCGGATAGCAGCACTCCCCTTGAAAGCGCAACAGTGGCGATTACAGGCAATTTTCATGCTGGAGAAGATGTGCTGATATTCACTAATAATAACGTGCAGATCATGGGTGATATTACAGCCAGCTATAATGCAGCTACTGGCGTGCTGACGTTGACATCATCGGGTGGAACCGCAACGTTGGCGCAGTGGCAAGCCGCTTTGAGGTCAATAAATTATACCAATACAGCGATTAGGCCAAATACAGCTACACGTACGGTTAGCATCACGGTGACGGACGGTGTTGATAAAAGTAATACGGCTACACGAATGATAACGGTTGCAGCTACGGACCAGACACCAATCGTGACCACAAGTGGTGGATCGACGAATTACATCTCTGGAGCTTCGACTCCGGTGGCGATCGACAGCGGTCTAACGGTATCAGACCTAGATAATGCAACCTTGGCTAGCGCAACGGTTAGTATCACGAGCAACTTCGATGCGGGAAAAGATGTACTGGCTTACATCAAAGATGGGGCTACCATGGGGAATATTACGGCGAGTTATGATGCATCTACTGGCGTGCTGACGCTGATATCATCAGGCGGGACCGCAACGTTGGCCCAGTGGCAGAATGCGTTGAGGGGAATTTCGTTTTCAAGCACAAGCGCTGCGCCAGGGCAGCGTATCATAAGCTATGCCGTAAGTGATGGAACGAAGACCAGCGCTGCTGCTACACATACAGTGGAAGTAACGGTGATTATGCTTCTTAGTCTGACTACAAGCAGCGGTTCGGCTTCATTCGTGGCTGGGGATAATGCGCCCTCAACTCCGGTCATTATCGACTCTGGCATAACGGTAACAGCAGATAGCACTACTCTTGCAAGCGCAACAGTGGCCATTACAGGTAATCTTCATGTTGGAGAAGATATGCTGGGATTCATCAATGACGGGCAGACCATGGGAGATATTACAGGCAGTTATAATGCAGTTACAGGTGTGCTGACGCTGACATCATCGGGCGGAACCGCAACGTTGGCGCAGTGGCAAGCTGCCTTGAGATCAATTACTTATACAGATACGGCGATCACGCCAAATACGGCGACACGTATGGTTAGCTTCACGGTGACGAACGGCGTCGATGTGAGCAATACAGCGACACGAGCTGTAACCGTCACAGCTACCAACCAGAAACCAATTGTGACCACAAGTGGTGGTTCGACTAATTACATCTCTGGAGTTTCGACTCCGGCGGATATTGACAGTGGTCTAACGGTATCCGACTTGGATAATACCACCTTGACTAGCGCAACGGTTAGTATTATAAGCAATTTCCAAGCGGGAAAAGACGTATTGGCATACACCAATGATGGGGCTAGCATGGGGAATATTACTTCGAATTATGATGCTCTCCTGGGCGTGCTGACGCTGACGTCCGCAGGTGGAACCGCAACGTTGGCGCAGTGGCAGAACGCATTGCAAGCAGTTACTTACAGTAACACACAAGTTTCTACGAATATGACAACGCGCACGATCAGCTTTACCGTAAGCGATGGCAGTAAAATGAGCAGCATCGCAACAAAGAGCATGACCTTGCAGGCATTAAGCAGTTTAAGGGCTACTCCGAATACGTTAAGCGTACTGAGCGGGCAGACTGCAACCGTGGCGATTACAGCTGTTTTTTCAGATCAGTCGCAAAGAGATGTGACCTCATGGGTAACCTGGACTGTTCGCAATCCGTCAATTGCTAATGTTACCAGTGGCAGGGTTACAGGTAAGGCAGCGGGCAGTACTGTCGTCAGTGCTGTGTATGGAACCCAATCGGTAGATATAACCGTAACAGTAACCGGTACGCCAGTTTCGGGGTCAGGATCCTCTCCGAGCAGTTCAACCAATACAAGCACTTCGATCGATAATAGTACTCCGGTTAAAACGGAACCTTCAATACCTCCTGCCAAGGAGACCAAGCATTTTCAAGCTCTTGTTGAAACCGATCGGCTTGTAGCTTTTATAAAAGGGGCATTGGCTGGTAACGCAGTCGCGGTAACCTTCCAGGATGCAGCGTCCCACTGGGCTTCCAAAGATATTTTATCCGCTGCCAAGATAGGTATAATCAATGGTTACCCAGATGGCCGATTCAAGCCGGATGCTTCTATTACGAGAGCAGAGTTCAGCGTACTTCTTGTTAAAGCATTCGCTCTGCGTTCAGGAAGCGGAACGATTGAGTTACGGGATATTCAGAACTCCTGGGCGCGAGACTCTATAGAAATTCTTGCTTCTAATGGAGTTATTAACGGGTACTCTGATGGAACGTTCCACGGTGATTACAGGATTACACGAGCCGAGATGGTTGCTATGATCTCGAAAATCCTGATTTTTCAGAATAGTCCATCTGGCGATGCAGCAACATTCGTTGATGTAGCACCCAAGCATTGGGCGAACGAGATCATAGAAGCGGCTGCAAAGTCAGGATTGCTTGAGGGCAAGAGCCAGAATCGGTTTGAACCGGACGCCAACCTTACGAGGGCGGAAGCCTTAACGGTGATCATGCGCATGCTGAGAGAGAATCCAACGATAGATCAATTGCTGGGTTAACCATGAAATAGCTCATAGCTTCTAAGCTGAGCAGATATAAAACAAAGAAAAGTCCCCCTTTTCGGTAAGCAGTGTATGGATAAAACCTGCTACTGTGAAGGGGGATACCTATTTTAAATTTGGTTTCTTGGATATTCCTTCAGGGAGCGATAGTGTCTCAACACTTAAAGGATCGTAGTTCACGAAAACAAACACCTTCTTTTTCTTATTGCCTTCAATGTAGCCGTGAAGACCTAACGACTTACTTAGATCGGGAGGAGAGAATTTATACTCTGTAAAACGAACGGTTACACCGTATTTTTCGAGAACATAATTTGCAGCGAACTTCTCTGCGGAGGATACAATCGTCTTTTCCTCTTCGGTGGCGCATGCTCCAAGCAAGAGAGATACGATGATTAAGATTACAAATAGGGAGAAAGGTTTTCTCAAAAGGGACACCCCTACTTTCTTTCATAAAAAGGAATGAATGGACTATAAAGATTGAATCATCACTAGTTTACATAATCATATTGAAATGTTCAATTCAGGAATTCCGTCGTCCTCCACAACAATCAGACGAATCAAAGCCATAAGGTCAGCTCGTTCGGATCTCTTAAACATTGTCATGAACACCATCGCATCCACTAAGATAGTTCGATGCCGAAGAAATTCATCGGTAATCTGATTAACTTTGCGAATGACTTCTTGTGTAATATACTTAGTATATTAATATTATGATGTCAGGGTGGTTTTGTGGAAGTGCATTTATACGAGCAGATATATGTCTATATAGTACAAGAGATCAAAGAAGGTCGATTAAAAGAAGGTGACCGAGTCTCTTCTGAAAAAGAGTTGGCTGAACAATTTGGCGTCAGTCGTATTACATCTAAAAAGGCTCTGGAGAAATTGGCCGATTCCGGGGTTATCAAACGAATACAAGGAAAAGGTTCATTTGTGGCTGATGGTATAATTGGAGGACAAGAACCGAAGCACTATTCAGAGGTGAAAACGACCTTGGTTCCTGAGGATGATAAGCGGTTGATCGGTTTTATTATACCGAATTTTTCTGACGAGTTTGGCCTGCAGCTTCTTAGATCGATGGAAAAGCGGAGCGCTGAGCACAATTATCAACTCATTATCAAGCGAACTTGCGGGGATCGGGATGAGGAAAAACGTGCGATCGACTTATTTATTGGTTTAGGCATCAAGGGATTAATCGTGACCCCCATTCATGGTCAACACTATAATTCGGAACTGCTTCGACTTGTCTTAGATCGGTTTCCAATTGTTTTGGCCGATAGATATCTAAAAGGAATCCCGGTTTGTTCGGTATACACAGACAATAAGAAAGCAGCCATGGATCTTACACGACATCTGATTAGCAAAGGCCATAAAAAAATTGCCTTTTTATCTCCGCCGGAAGAGAACACTTCAACATTGGAGGAAAGGCTGCTCGGATATACGTTTGCCTTCACCCAAGAAGGAATGAATTTGAACAAAGATTATGTATTGACGAACTTGAAGGGCACCCTTCCTATGAACATAAATGGAACAGCGATTGAAAGTGATAAAGAAACAATAAAGCGTTTTTTGAAACAACACCCTGATGTAAAGGCGTTTGTTGCGTCGGAATTTCTAATAGCTACCATGCTGACTCAAGTCATTCACTCGATGGGGAAATCTCTGGAGGAATTCGAGATTGTTTGTTTCGATTCCCTGAATGATCACTTGGGTCAACCCATCTTCACTCATATTAAGCAGGATGAGAAGCAGATGGGTGAATTGGCAGTGGATATGCTAATCTCTCAGCTGCATGGAGCAGCAGTTCCCGAGCTGAACATTATTGAACATCGTATGGTCGTGAAAAATAACACATAGGGTTAATACATGCTCAGTGCAACTCAACAAAATCAAGGATATTTTTCAATGTGTCGTGAAGTCCTCAGGGGCTTTATCGGCACTTTTTTTTGATATCAGAAATATAAACTTCGAAGCTTGGACCTTCCGGACCGGATATCGCAGGAAAAACTTCTTCTAGATGTCGTTTGTCTTCTGTGAAGTATGTCGATAGGCGTTTTTCTAACTTGTTTCACATCAGGGAATGGGTTGGGGGACCGGAGATTAACGAACTTCGAAACATTGATTCATATATCTAATTATAGCCATACGTCATACATATTCATGTCGTAATATTGCAATTGACATGTTTTATGATGTCATATTAATATACTTAGTATATCTAGTGTAACTAGTAGAATTCTTACAACAAATCCACTTCGTTCATATTTTCTGATTTTAATCATTCATATCACCAATCTTGTTAACGCTTACATAAATAATGGATTGATCAGAAAAGGAAGTGGATGCTATAGGAATTCAAGTTAAACGAATTCATTTAACTTAAGGGGGACTTTGAATGAGGAGATCCAAAAAAATCGCATTTCCAATTCTTGTTTACTTTCTGGCTATGTTACTACTTCTAACCGCTTGCTCAACGGAAGGCTCCAGCGATCCGGCCGGAGAGGGGAAGACAACGGTTACGATGTGGCATGGTCTTACCTCCATTGATTTAGATAATATGAATAAAGTCGTGAAGGCATTTGAGGAGAAAAACCCTACGATCAAAATGAAATTAGTTTATACGGAATCCAGCGAGGGATCCGATCAGAAGCTGCTGACTGCAGTCGCAGGCGGCAATCCTCCCGACGTTGCACTTTTCGACCGATTTAAGGTCGGTACTTGGGCTGCGCAAGGTTCGCTGACTGACTTATCCTCGATGGCAGCAGAATCCGGAATTCGTAAGGAAATGTATTATCCATTTGCTTGGGAGGAGTCCAGTTATCAAGGAAAGCTTTATGCAATGCCGATGGATACGGATTCTCGCCTGCTTTTTTACAATAAGGACCATTTCAAAGAAGTAGGGCTGGATCCCAACAAACCGCCACAAACGATCGCCGAACTTGAAGCGGCCGCCGATAAGTTAACCATCAAGGAAGGTAAACGTTTCAAACGGATCGGGTTCATCCCATGGTATTCGCAAGGCTGGCTTTATACTTGGGGATGGGCATTTGGAGGCGAATTCCAGGACGCTGCCACCGGCAAAATTACTGCAAATGATCCTAAAGTCGTTGAAGCGCTGCAATGGATGACCGACTTCGGCCAAAAATACAATGTCGAGGATATTGCCGGATTCACAAGCGCAGCTGGCACGGAGGAAATGGATCCATTCATTTCCGGTCAAGTCAGCATGAAGATCAGTGGGAACTTTACGGTTAAGGGGATCGAAAAATTTAAGCCGGATCTAAATTACGGCGTTGCACCGATACCGACTCCAACGGGAGCGAATTTTACGACATGGTCAGGAGGCGGCTCCGCTATTATTCCTAAAGGGGCCAAGAACGTCGCTGCTGCTTGGAAATTCCTCGAATTCTTAGGGAAAGAAGAGGGGCAAACGTTATTAAACGCCGACTCTCAAATTTCCGTTATCGATTCGGTTAACGACAAATACGGTTACAAGAACGATCCGATCATGAAGGAATTTATTAATATTTTGCCCAATTCACACAACCGCCCGGTTATTCCTGAAGGACAGCTGTTGTGGAATGAGTTAGCTTCCGCTACGGAAAAGGCAACCCGCGGTAACGGTACTCCGAAAGAGAACCTGGATCGAGTAACAGAGACGGTTAATAAGGCTTTAGAAAAATACGACAAATAGGGTGCTCGGTAGGCAGGGAGCGAGCTTTCTCCTTGCCTATTCATGAATTGACAATTGGAAGGAGAATGCACATGGCGAAACTAGCGGATTCAGTTCAAGTAAGCGCAATTCCATCGGCAAGGAAACGGGCACTTCACAGAACTAACGTGATTGGGTGGCTGTTTGCTTCACCTTGGGCTATAGGGCTGCTGTGCTTTTATGCAATTCCGATGCTCATGTCCATCTACTTCAGCTTCACGACTTACAGCATTTTGCAGCCTGGAGAATTTGTCGGAATGAATAATTATCGAGATCTTTTCCAGGATCCTCTATTTTGGAAATCCATATACAACACGATTTATTTTACCGTATTTTTTGTTCCATTAAGTATATTCTTCGGTGTGGCACTCGCTATGATGTTGAATATGAAGGTCAAAGGTATGGCTGTATTCAGAACGATCTTTTTCTTACCTACGCTCGTGCCACAAGTGGCTCTGGCTGTTCTATGGATGTGGCTGCTACACCCAAACTTCGGATTGGTTAATGGGATGCTGGCGCATATCGGTATCGATGGGCCTTCTTGGCTTGGTGGTGAGTCGTGGTCCAAGCCCTCTCTCATTCTGATGTCGCTCTGGGGTATTGGGCAAGCGGTCGTGATCTATCTTGCTGGACTAGGAGACATCCCTGATGAGTACTATGAAGCGGCACAAATCGATGGAGCTAACTGGTTTCAGAAAACGAGAAAGGTAACTTTGCCTTTGCTCACTCCCGTTATTTTCTACAACCTTGTCATGGGGATGATCGGTGCATTCCAACAGTTTACTCTTCCTTATACGTTGACCAAAGGGCAAGGAACTCCTGCGAATTCCATGACTTTTTACGTCATGTATTTATATGAGAACGGATTCAGATATTTCAAAATGGGTTATGCCTCCGCCATGGCCTGGATCTTATTTATTATCGTTATGGCATTAACCGGAATTATTTTTATTACGTCTAAACGCTGGGTTCATTATCAAGGGAAATAAGGAGGGGGAAGTAAGGGATGAGTCCTATCGCGATCAAAAGAATCAATCGTGCGTTAGCCTATGCATGTCTCATTGTTGCTTCTGCATTTTTCATTACTCCGTTCATTTGGCTGCTTTCGACTTCTCTTAAACCACTCACACAAATCTTTACATTCCCCCCAGAGTGGATTCCGCATCCAATTCTGTGGAGTAATTATTCCCGTGCCGTGGAGTATATCCCTTTTTGGACGTATCTGAAAAACACGGCGATTATAACCATCGCGAGTACGCTTGGTGTGATCATATCCTGTCCCCTGGTTGCATATAGTTTTGCCAAGTTAGAGTACCGTGGGAGAGGTATACTTTTCTTTGTAACCCTTGCTGTTATGATGATTCCCGGACAGGTGACGATGATTCCGCTATTCTTGTTGTTTACTAAATTAGGCTGGGTAGGAACAGCTCTTCCACTAATTGTACCCCAATTTTTTGGAGTGCCCATTTACATTTTTCTATTGCGGCAGTTTTTCATGGGACTGCCTGATGCCCTGCGCGAAGCGGCCCGCTTAGACGGTGCTAGTGAGTTCCGCATATATTTACAGATCATGTTTCCACTAGCCAAATCCGCCGTTTTAGCCGTGGCTTTGTTTCAATTTATGGGGAGCTGGACTGATTTCATGGGCCCCTTGCTCTATTTAACCAATGAACCATCTTACACGGTTTCGCTCGGATTGCAGCAATTCCAGAGTCAAAAGGGTTCCGAATGGGGTCTATTAATGGCCGTATCCACCTTGATGACATTACCTATTATTGTTTTGTTCTTTTTTCTTCAAAAGACGTTTATTAGCGGCATTACATTTAGCGGTATAAAAGGTTAAACATCATGGGTATGAATGAAGCTCCAGCGATGCGGAACCAAGGATTGTTAGGACAGACCTAGACTTGAGAGGCAGTTTTTCATGAGGGAGAAACAAAAGAAACCGTTTCGTAGTAAATGGAAGCGAGAGCAACCATATACCAAAGGAGACGGTTTCTTTGTACATTTTACATACTTGAGTGAGAATACATTGGACTAAATCGGGTGTTATGAATATAGGACGATATATGAAGTAAGGGGTATATGTTAAAATGATAGAAAGTTGATCCATTAAGAAAAATAGGAGGTATAACACATGAAATGGCAGGAAGTGAGAGAACTGTTCCCTGACCAATTCGTACTGTATCCGAACAAGATGCGAATAAAGAGTTTTTTCGAGTAGAGCCTGGTAACGTTGTATATCACACTTCAAATCCAGACTTTGTGATTCATCTCCGCAAAGATCCAATAATGAGAGTGGGACATTGAACGGATATGGTTAAAAGATTTAGAAGGAGAGCCTATGAGCGAAAGAGCTGAAAAGAAATTGAAAATGCAATTTGGCTTCATCATAATATTTATGTTTATCATTGGCGTGCAATTAATTGTCAAAAACTACTTCGTGAATGATCTCCCTGCATGGACAACTGAATTATACATTTCTTGTTTTATTATATTTTGTATACTTGGGCTGCTAACCCACCTTGATCTCAAGAACCAAGAGCAATTCGTAACCATTGGACAAATCGTAGAGGTGAAGAAGGATACAAATATTATTATCGTTAAAGGGCTGGGACGAGGTCATCGTAAAATATTAGTAAAAGATAGTCATATCCTGAATATGATGAAGTCAAATGAACTGATCGAAATCACAAGATTAAAATATACAAACATGATAACGAAAAAAGTATACCAGGGCCAGGAGCTGCAACTTTGATCAAGTGATGAAAGAGTTGTAGTTTTTTTATATATCGATGACAGTAGTAATTAACGAAAGTAGATTTTCCTGAAGCCCGAGGTTGTGAAAAGAAAGTATGCTCTTGATGAAGCTCAAGCAAGCATTCGAACAGCAAGATTTGCACCTGAACTCCATTCTACTGAATGTTATGCTTTATTTAGAGATGCCATCGTTAGACTACATAACGCCGATCTTCGAGTACGAGATGTCAAAGTATCTACTTTAGGATTTGAAATACCGGACTCTCGGCGTACCACGGGCATCTCTTCTGATTTCACGTCACTTGCAACGCAGCTTTAAAAAAATGTCTGATTTCACATTGACAATCCATTTTACTTTTGTAGATGCACTGAAATATTTAAATGACCTTTAAAAAGAAGTGAAAAAAGAGGATTTTTAATTTTTTTTGGTAACTAAGTGATGTCTGGTTCCGTTTATATTTAATAAGAAAATCAATTTTAGGAGGGAAACTGATGAATAAGAAATGGAAGGTCATTTTATTCAGCTTTATTGGGTCTTGTATGCTTTTAGTCGTGTTAGGAGCATTATACGTCAATAACGTTGGATATAATAATGTGAAACACATGTATCGTTTAGAATCAACCGGTAAATCTGTAATTCGGATAGATAGCGATATGCCTGCCCGAGAGCGCTATCTCACGAAAGAAAAGGGTGATCCACAGGAACTGTTAAAGTCACGCATGGAACGAGAAGGGTGGGTATATAGTCAACAGGAGGGATCAGGTTATTTTTTTAAGAAAGACGGTCGGGAAGAAATAGTCACTACGCAGCAATGGAATCATTTTTATATTATATATAGTTTGAATGCTGGAATTGCGAACCTTGAGGATTAGACAAGAAAACAACGCCCTACTTTGTAAAGGGGGCGTTGTTTTACGTTGTGCTTAGTTACCAGTGTTAGTTGCTTTGTCCATTTCGTATCCATATACTTTATAGCCAGCGGTATACCAATCTTGGAGTGTGCTAGTTTCCTTTTTGTCAGTTGTATGTTGGGTTAAGAATTTATTGTTATTGTTGTTGCCTGTATTTTTTGTGATTATAGCAGTGTGATCGACATGTCCATCAGCTCCAAAGTCCGCATTTACGGCATCACCTGTTTGTAGAGCGGTCACACTTGATGCAACGCCAGCTCTTTGACTCCAATGTTTATAGAAGTTTTGAGCTCCTCCCCACGTGTGAGTAGGCATAAGGGGTCCGAACTTCCAAGCATCATCAGCAGTTACGTGGGAACCTGTTCTAAATTTCATCCCTCCTGCATAAATCGCTTGGGATACAAAGTTAGTGCAATCATTCCATTTCGACCAACAAGATGAATTTGCTACATTACAGCCTTCTTTTTCAGCATAATATGTTGAATACGTCGGGTTTCTTTTGTTCCACCAACTGTAAGCATAGTCTCGGGCTGCTATATTGTCATATCCGTTTGCGGAAGTAGCTAGTGTACTAACCTCGTCTGTTGCGAAAGAATCAAAGTTTGTTTCGCTACTAGTTGTTGTTTCGTTATTATCTGTAGATGGAGCAGTAGAAGGAGCATCTGAAGGAATTGGTAAAAGACCATTTAATTCAGTAAGTTCTGCATTGGAGAGTGTTACGTTGTTTCTAAGCTTATTTTGATATGTTTTCAATTGTACATTAAGTTCATAGTTTTCATACCAATCAATAAATTTTACATATTCTACTATCTTTTTCATGTCCTCAGCAGAGAATAATTCAAAAGAAGTCCCTAACGAGAGTACATATTTTTGATATTCCACATTGTCTAAGTCTGTTTTGATAGCGATACCATCTTTATTCAACTGGTTTTCAACCAAGTTGATAGCATCTTTGTGTTCAATAAGAGCTTTTTCTTTCACCTCTGCTGACTTTCCAGGAAGTACATTGTAAAACTGGATATCGCTAGCATTAATTTGAATATCGGCAACCTTCTCTGAATTAGTCTCTGCGGAAGCAGCACTTCCCATTAAGCTGAAGCCTAGAGCGAACGTTCCAACAATCAACCAAGTCTTCTTGAAATTCAATTTTTCACTCTCCTATTGTCATATTTTGTAATGTTGTTTCATAGATATAAACGCCATAAAAGGGAAAAAGTTACTTAAAATTTCATCTTTTTTTTCAAAACTTTTTAAATTTAATTCGATTTCCGCATTATAACGATTATATTTCCTCTTACAATATGAATAAGTAGAAGTGAATTCTCTCTGGATAGTAGTCGCATTAAAAATGACTACTTATGTTTAGTCCTAACAAGACATGGTGCAATTTAGATGATCAGAGAGGTGCATGTATGAGCCGGTTGCTTGACTTATTGGAAGAGGAACGGCGCAAGCTTAATCAGCTTGGAGAGGCATCCTTGAAGCAAGCGATTCCGTTGTGGGACAATCCTGCGGTTCAGGAACAGAGCCGAAGGGTGGATGAACTGGTGGCACGAGTTAGTGAAACGAAGGCGAAACATAGTCGAGTGGTACGGCAATGAGTGAAGTACATATTGCGTAGGGGAGGGGTAACAATGGATTTTCCACCGTGGATGCAGCGAGCGATTCTGGCAAGGTTGGATGAGGTGACTGCCCGGATCGAGCAAGATCCTGAACTTAATCGGGTACGTGGGGAAACCGACGAAGCATTTGAAGCTTTGTTTGCTAGCCAAGATGTTCAGCAGACACCTGAATACATCGAATGGGAGAATCGTTACATTGTGAGAAAAGGCATAGAGAATGAACGGTTGTACATGCAGGGGCTGCGAGATGGCATTCAGCTAACGGTATCCTTGCTAGGCCAGTCGATGTTGGTGGAGAGAGGGCATGAATCGGATCAAAGCTAGGAGATGGACAGGCTTGATCCACTAACGCGAACCCATATGTCTTGGGGAAGCGACTCTGATCTACACTTAAAACCCCGAGCCGAAGCGTGAATAACTCGCTTCGGCTCGGGTTTTAATGCTTTACTTTTCCCAACAACAAATTCTTATTTCCCACTCACAGACTTGAACCAATCATTCACCTCTTGGGTGATCTGGTCGCCGCCGTTGGATTTCCAGTTGGTTACGAATTGATCGAATGCATCGATTGGCAGTTTGCCGTAGATGATTTTGTTGAAGGTTTCGAGCTCGGACTGACGGAGCAGGTTCCACTTGGATACCATGGTTGGTGTGGCTGCGCCCGTGAAATAGTTTTGTTTGCGGATGTCGATCTGGGACATCACGACTTTACCAGCGTACCAGTTTTCCGGTTTACGGAATTCGGCGATTTGTTTCTCGTAAGGTGTTTCAGCTTTCTCGCCGTTGGCGAGCTTCACGAGTGTTTTCATGTACAGATCTGGAATACGCGCCGGGCCAGTCAGGAACGGGAATTCGTTGGAGAAGTCTTTGATCTTGTCTTTGTCACTGGTTGGTTTACCGTCAATGATATCCCAGTCGTACCCTTTCGCAAAGCCGTATTCGTACGGGCTGCCTGCTTTCGGGTTCGCCAGGTTATCCAGCAGATAGTTGTAGTACAGGAAAATCGCTTCCGGGTGCTTCGCATCTTTGTTGATCATGATACTTGCGTTGACACCAGAGTTCTGCCATTTCGTACCGATCTTGCCGTCTGGACCAGCCGGAACAGGGTAGGCTTTGTATTTCGCGCCAGGTACGTTCTTCAGCAGGTCTGGAGCAGGCCAGTCCGGTACCCAGTTAGCGCCAGGCAGAATGCCCGCTTTGCCAGCGGTCCAGCTTTCAGCGGATTTGCCTTCGTCCCATAGCGCGGAGTCAGCGTGGATATAGCCTTTTTCCATCCATTCAGCCAACTTGGCAAGGGCTTGTTTCGCACCCGGGTTCACGGAGCCGTACTCCAGATTGCCGTTTGCGTCTTTGTTCCATTGTTCTTCAATCGTGCCGTATGCACCGAAAAACCAGTCGAGTCCACCCATCCAGGTGTTGGTGTTGTTTTTGAGCGAGATTGCCAGAGGGAATACTTTGTCTGGAGACAGACCGTCCGGGTTCTCGTTTTTGAATTTGTCCATGATGTTCTCAAGGTCTGCGATGGTTTTTGGCGCTTCCAGGTTCAGCTTTTCCATCCAGTCTTCACGGAGCCAAAGCAGGGTATCGTCGTTGTCCGTGTACTCCATGATGGGCATGTTGTACTTTTTGCCGTCCTTGGTGAACGGGTACCACAGCTCAGGATGTGCTGCTGCGTGCTCTTTCAGAATCGGGCTTGCATACTTTTCGAACAGCTCGTCAATGGCGATGAATTGACCGGAGTCGATCAGTTGATTCGTCAGTACCGCGTTCGTTGGCACGGTTACGAAATCAGGCAGCTTCTCGCCAGACGCAATCGCCAGCTGCAGCTTCTGTCTGTATTGGTCGTCATTGGCGGGATACCACGTATCTTTGTGCTTCATGCCCAGCGTTTCGAGCATCCAGCGGTCATGTACGTTGTTCTCTTTGGTATCACCATGAGCGTATTTTTTCGGCATCAGCACGGAGCTGAATTCGATGGGCGGGTCGTATTTTCCTTTGGCAAACGCCGCTTCGGCTTCCGCAGAGCCGACTGCCGCCGGTGTATCGCTGGAACCTTTGTCACTGGCCGACTCGCCACTACTGCCGCATGCAGTGATGGTAATGAGTGCGATAACCGTGAGCAAGGACCACCATGCTTTGAATTTGATCATTGTTCAATCCCCCTACGATGTATGATCTTTACACTGTAACTGTACCAAGTGGAGCGGGAGGGCATCTATATGAGTTTGTTAGTTTCGATAGGACTCTCTTAGTGTAAAAACTTTGGTTATCGCAATCTATATAACTGTACTTGCCAAAATTCGGAGTAATAATTTGTAAAAAAAATAGAGACCGTCATATGTTTCCTTGTACAATGGAAGTACCACCC
>NZ_JACHKG010000056.1:0-13621 GCF_014203995.1 Paenibacillus sp. JGP012
GCTCGCATATGGACCCCCGCGCTTAGGGCTTCGAAGAAATCGCAGCATATGGTGCTGGGCTTGACAAAAATGTTCATAGCAACGATTCCCAGAGAGCTTATTTCCCCTGAAATCAAAGAAACTACCCTGTTTTCATGTGAAATACTTGAAATAAGGTTTCCTGAAATCGTTAGAAATTAAAAGTAGCGAAAACACTCCATATAAGGTTTCTACGAATCGTTAGAATTTTTCAAGGTGAAAAATGAGGATTTGTATGAGGCTCATCTCTGGCCGCGGCGAAATTGTTTTCATTTTCAGGTCTTAGCCACGGACGAATCAAGGTTAGTTTCGAATAGTGTGACTACGGCGAGGCTTGTGCTGAGCTTGGTTCAAGTAACTTGATTGGGATGGACTTGTACTGCGCTTGGTTCGAGTAACTTGAGTGGGATGGGCTTGTACTGCGCTTGGTTCGAGTGACTTGAGTGGGATGGACTTGTGCTGAGCTGGGTTCGAGTGACTTGAGTGGGATGGACTTGTACTGCGCTGGGTTCGAGTGACTTGAGTGGGATGGACTTGTGCTGAGCTGGGTTCGAGTGACTTGAGTGGGATGGACTTGTACCGGTTAGACGAGAAATGCTAGAGCTTCGGTTTCTACTTAGGCAGTGAAGAGTATAATGTTTGGTGCTGTTGAGGCTGTTGGATGCTGCTTGGCTCTGTTTGAGGCTGCTTAAGGCAGGCAACAGAATCGGTATTTCAACAGTAACTTTATTTAGAATATCAAGAAGGAGCCCGTCCATCACATCATGGCAGGCTCCTTCTTGATATGTTTATGGTGGAGATGCCACAGTGACATGTGACACACTTTCATGTGGTTGGCACGCAAGTTAACCGCATGTGCCTCACAATGCGTCGAGGATATCTCCAGCCAGCAACGATGAAGGGTGGCCGCGCAGCAGCGCTGCCCGTTCGGCGGCCTGCCCATGCAGGTATACGCCGAATGCGGCAGCCTGCTTTGCGTTCAGCCCTTGGGCGAGCAGACCGGCGATTATACCGGTCAACACGTCCCCCGCGCCACCCGTTGCCATGCCGGCGTGGCCGGTGGTGTTGATGTACGCCTCGCCGGAAGGCGTTGCGATGACCGTTCGGGCTCCTTTGAGCACAAGGGTCACGCCCTGCTCGCGGGCGTACCGTGCAGCGTGTCCGATTCGGTCACGCTGCACCTCGAGGGTCGACATGCCCAGCAGTCGACTCATCTCGCCAGGGTGCGGCGTAAGGATCGTCGCCGCACTGCGCTGGCCCCAGGCGCGTGGCCCATCCGGGCCTGCGTCTGCCAGCATGTTGAGGGCGTCCGCGTCAATGACGAGCGGGCGATCCGTGTGCTGCCACAGACTGTGCAGCCAGTCGGTGTCGCTCTGGAAGCGACCGAGCCCCGGGCCGGTCGCGAGCACGTCGCGGCTCTCCGCAAGGCGCAGCACAGCTGCGGCGGAGGCCGCGTTCCATTCGCCGCTGTTGCCATCGGCTACAGCGGCAAGCATAAGCTCGGGCACGGTGCCGATGACATGCGGCAGCAGTGCCGCGGGCAGCGCCCATGTGGCGAGCCCGCACCCTGCGCGGAGCGCGGCCTTGGCCGAGAGCAGGCCTGCGCCGCTCATCGGCATACTGCCTGCGGCCACCAATACGTGGCCGTAGGTGCCTTTATGGCCGTCCGGGTCCCGGAGACGGCCCGTGTCAACGCGCAGCGCATCACGCAGCACCTCGTCCGTCAGCAGACGGACCGAGGGGCCATGCTCCGGCGCAAGCCGCGCAGGAATGCCGATGGCGCGCACCACAATGCGCCCTGCGGCAGCTGCGCCCGGGTACTGCACCAGCCCGCGCTTGAGCAGCGCGAGGCATACGGTCACCCGGGCTCGAATGCAGGGCTCGTACACCTCCCCTGTGTCGGCATTCAGCCCGCTCGGAACATCGGCGGACACGACTGGCTTACCGCTGTCGTTCGCCGCCCGAATCAGCGCCGCATATGCTCCGCGCGGCGCCCCCCGCGAGCCGGTGCCCAGCATTGCATCCACGATGCCTGTGCACCGGCTGAAGTCCACGGCTTCACGCCCGTGGACAACGGCAGGCATGCCGAGCTTCGCAGCGGCATCCCTTTGCACGGCGGCTTCGCCCCGCAGTGCCTCAGGGGCATCGGCGTAAACAAGCGTTACGCCCAGCCCCGCTTCAACCAAATGGCGCGCCGCAACCAACCCGTCGCCGCCATTGTTGCCCTTGCCGATCAGCATGTACCAATGCTGATCACCGGGATGCCACATCATCAGCGCCGGATCGGCGAGGATGTCGCCCCCGCTGCCCACACGATCGCCAGGCCCTGTGTGCGCCCGGCCCGTCTCCATGACATCGCCGCGATCAGGTCGGCGATGTGATCCCTCACTACCTCCGCGCCGACTCTCCCGGCACAGCCGGATTACCTCTTCAGCAATAGCCCTTCCGGCATTCTCCATCAGGCTGACCGCAGGAATACCCAACTGTTGAATCGTATACTCGTCCACTGCCCTCATCTGCTCCGCCGTTACGATATACAACACTGTTCCCTCCTCAATAACCGCCTTTGACTTGCAGCCTTCCCCACATCATACGAATGGGTAATCTGACCAGAACGAGGTTATTTTACTCCACTGTCACAACATCCGTGCACCCAACAACCCGCCTCTCTACTCGTCCTTACATTCCCCCTACTCTAAACTTGCAATTCCATTATTCTCATCTTGCTTCCCGTTACATAATTTGTACTTACCTGCCATGCCTCTAAGGAAGAGAGTAAGGGAATGAATGCAGGTTTGAAAGTGGCGTTATGACAGCAGATAAACGGAAGGCTATACCCAGTACCCAGTAAGCTCAAGGATTGGATCATGAAAAGTAAGAAAAGATCGTACCCTTTCAAACCTCCTTAACCTCCCCTGTAAACGCCCACCTTACCTTGCCCACTATTACACGTCTCTTATATATCGACCTGCATTTCGGTCTGTCCTGCCAGCTTATTTATATGATCCTCTTCATACACGCGTTTACACACGTTTCACTCTTACAATTACTGATTCCACTCTCACGACCAGCTCACACATACCGGGGCTTCAACCAAACGGTCTCCCCTAATACCTAATATCCCACCGTAAAACGAGCCTGAACAAACTGCGGATCATCCAGCTCATCGACCAATGCTGCGGCAAAATCTCCAACCGAAATCGTGCTCTCTCCCAGATCATCTGTGATCACACGGTTCATGCCGATTCGGAATTGACCTGTTCTCCGCCCTGTCGTAATCGTTGCAGCTGGACTCATGTAGGTCCAGTGGATGTTGGACTCTTCCAGCAGCGTGTAAGCATCCGCATGAGCTTGTGCAAGCGGCTTCACTTCCTCCGGGAATCCCGGTGTATTCATCAGCATCTCGCCCGAATCAGTCAGCAGGCTTCCTGCTCCGCCCACCACAACCAGACGCCCCGCGTTTGCACGGCGTACACCTTCAATCAGGGAACGTGTCACCTCCAGCAGCTCCTCTTCCTCGCCAAACTTAGGCCCATAAGCGCTCACAACCGCCTCTTGCCCGGCTGAAAAATCAGCGACCTGATCCGGATTCAGCACATCTCCCTGCTCTACACGCAGGCGTTCATGGACCATCTCGACTTTGGAAGGGTTACGTACCACGGCCGTGACCTCATGCCCACGGTCCATCAATTCCCACAGAATCGTCTTGCCAATCTCTCCAGTTGCTCCAAAAATCGCTACCTTCATATTCATTCCCTCTCTTCTATAGATGTCATCTCATCTGATTCATACCGTTATTCTAATACTTAATCCAGTTGTTATATACCTTAAACGGCTCACGCCATCTTAAACCGTACTGACCTGCTTGTAAACTGCAAGTTCACCTTCCTTATTCCAGCCCACACCTTCGGGATATCTACACACCTGCTTTTCCTTTTACACCATATCACATCTTTTCCACGCCAAAAAAGCCGCATCAGCGGCTAACCTTTGTTTGACATTGCAATTGCTGCGCGTTCCTTGTGTCTCTAGTCTCCCTGCCTCCACCACATGCCCTCTGACTTGGGACTTGTATATTCAAAGCCAAACTGAGCGTATAAACGATCCGCAGGCACATCCGCCAGCAAACTGACCAACCCCCGCGGAGGTACGGCTTTACGCAAATAATCCATAATTTCGATCATGATGAGTTTTCCGTAGCCCTTGCCTTGCAGATCAGGATGCACCGCAATATCTACCACCTGAAAAAAACAGCCGCCATCTCCAATAACTCTCCCCATACCGATCAGAACATCTTCCTCTCGCAGACATACCGCGAATAAACTGCGCGGCAGCCCGATCTCTGCTCCCTCCCGGCTCATCGGACTAAGACCGGCCATCTGCCGCAGCGCCAAATATTCCACCGCAGCAGGCGGTGCATGTTCAATTTTCACCTCATCCATCCATTGGTCCCCTTTCTCCTGAAATCTCTTTTGATACACTGTTAAAATGTTATATCGTTCCATTCATACGCCTGTATAGCTTTCCATTATACAAGAAAATTTCCCGGGCTTTAATCGCTCAGGAGATTTATATTTGTTATTACAGCAATATTACGTCTCAAACCTCTCATCTTCAGCCTCCAAAACAAATTAAATTTCTGATCTCTTAACCTTATGCCAGGACTGCAATAGTAACATCGGTGGAATATAAGCCGGATCATCCTCTGATACAAGAAATCTTTTTCAGCAACTCATCCTGCACAAAATTGTCCAAGCTTGTTCAGTAGCATCTTTCTCGGACCGCCAGCCATCCCTTTTCTACGAGATCACGGGCGTCGTCATAGGAATATTCTTGTCCTTTGTTACATTCAATTTTTCAAGTGCAGCACCATCTGCTTGAATTCATCGACTTCCTGTGTAATAGTGAGAGAAAGCTTGCGTGGAACGTGTTTAATACGTCAAGTTGGTGGTAAAGGAGGAAACATTGTGTTTCAACATTGGTTGGATAACCTGTCGCCATATCCGGGTGCCGAAGCGGCACTGATCGGAATGATTGCCTTGCTTCTGGCAGCTTACCTGTGGTCGGCCAGTGAGGTCCGCAGAGGACAGGAACGACGAATACATCAGGTACGAGATACATTATACATAAGCACAGAACTTTTGGGACAACTCACCATCTGGGAACAGCGAAAATATGAAGCATCCGAACACGAACATCACACGCTGTTAAAAGCAATGCTGGCCTGCAAATCGGCCTCATGCCTCTCCCCGCAGCTTCAGGACCAGATTCGGGACTGCGTCAAAGACCACGATACTGCCAGACTTGCTCTTATGCATAAAGCGCTGGAACGTGAATGCACTGCTCTGTCAGAGGAACTTAGCCGGAATACCCACTCCGTACACTGGGGCGGATCACTCTGGACCATTATTCGCCCGGCTGCTGAACCTGCTGCACTCGCGGCCACTGCACTGCTGCTCGGAAGTTTCTTCAACAAGCTTCACAGAGAAGGTATACATCTGGATTCCTGGGAAGGACTTTTACCCTGGATGCAATCTGTCTCCCTCATGCTTACGATTGTATACGGCTATCTGCTCTGGGCCAGTCCAAGACGCGGAACATCCGGCACAATAATCAAATGGCTGTCGCTGCTGATTGCGCTGTGCTCACTGCTTCACCTGATCGGACTTGAGGCAGCCCCTTATGCTCTTGCATTGCAGCTAATTCTGTTTGCCTCCGGCTTCGGGTTAACCGGGTCACGTTCCCGCAGTGAACGTCCCTATGCCGGACATACCAGCAGCGAAGATATCAGCAACGATCATGAAGTTGCATCAACAATCGAATCTGTGGAAGAGGAAAACATATATCCAACCATTCCTCGCAGAGCCATATCAGGTTCCGACAAGTAACTCGCTTCATCCTTTATGCCGTGTGCTGCTCAAAGCGCACGGCGTTTTGCTGTGTAAAGACGGTTAATTGCAGTAAGGCGTCACTAGAGTTGATGCACCTTTGATTGGAAAGTGTGACTATGACTATTACGATGAATAGTGGTCACAGTAGTAGATGAAAGGAAACGGACACCCGAGAACGGGATTTCAGGCAGCGGGAGTGAAAGTGCTAATACAGAGGGCCACGAATTAGCTGGCGCTTTAAAAATTGGGGCTTCGGCTTTAGCACTGAAAGTAGCTGTGACAGTAGTTTTAACCAAAGCTTGCGGCCTTGGCACGACAGTTGCTTTAGTCTGGGAATTTGACTCCTTCACCACTAAAAGTAACTGTAGATGTAGGGTTTTCGCTCCTTTTAGCTTCGCCCTAACTCTGGCGACAGCTTTCTTTACTTCTAGCTTGGTCCTAACTTTCGCGCGGCTTTCACTACTTCTAGCTTCACCCTAACTTTCGCGAAAGCTTTCTCTACTTTTAGCCTCACCGTAACCTTGACGGTAGCTTTCACTACTTTTTAGCTCGACTCTAGCCTTGGCAGCTGCTTTCTTTACTTTTTAGCTTCGTCCTAACTCTCACGGTAGCCTTTAGCAGCTTCGACAGTTCTAGATGATTAGGCTACTTCAGTTCGAGGTTGTGCTTGAGCTATCGCTTCTTCATCAGCGCTAACGATTCCCACAGACCTTATTTTGCGATAAATCAGGCATGATCCATTTTAACGATTCCTAGTAACGTTATTTGGGCAATCTGAACAGAAAAACGCCCTAAATTACCATATTATGGTACAATAGCGTTGCTGTGAATCGTTAGATTTTTTCAGGGCTGTTTTTGGTCCATTTAACGTCTCTGGGATTCGTTAGCTGAATGATGATTCGAAGAGCTATGTGGAGCATCAGGAAATGTATCGGTAAACGTATCCATTCGAGCCCTCAACAGGAAATATTCAGCGTCCTCACAACAAAAAAAGGCTCTACTCTGGTCACGTCAGTGACTTGAAGTCCGGCCTTTTATCATCATCTGTCATATATTTCTGCCTGTTATTTTTCAGCGTTAAATATATCTACCACATTCGTTTAGGCTGATTTGGTTTGCTGCATCCTGTATGATCACTTGCCTTAACGTATTTAGTCGATGCATTTAGTTAACGCATTTAGTTCAATTCATCCAGTCAGGCTCATCTGGTTTGCTGTATGAAGTTTCTTGCTTGGTTTCATTTGGTTTGCTTCATTTGATTTGCTTCTTGGTTTGCTACATTGAGTTCATTTCATTCGATTTACTTCCTTGGCTTGCTGCATTGGGTTCGGTTCATTCGATCTTATTCCTTGGTTGCTGCTTCTTTACCCCTTGGCACTTGCGTTTGACCCACGAAGCGAAGAACGCGCGGAACTGCTTCGGGCAGCATTGCCCGATTTGGAGACGCCGCTTGAGGATGTATTCTCAAAACGCTTGCGCTCGGTTCGTTCCATCTGCACAATCTGTCCTTCGTGCACAACGATGTGCAGCGAGCCAAACTCCATGTCATTCAGTTGTCCGGCAATGCGGTCCATCCATACCTCATCCACTTTTAACGGCTTAGCCATAGAGCCGCCTCCCCTTCTCGGGTCATTACCCGCAATAATTGTTATCGTTTCAATCTAAGATTTATAATCCATTCTTATCCAACCTATATACTTGGTTTATACATTAGCAGGGCTTCCATTAGCTGTCAATCCGAATTTTTAAGAATATGAGCCAACATCTTTTTTTTGACATACTGTCATCCAGGTTAAAGCATCAGGCTAGGATTAAAGAGCATTGCGCCCCTTCTCTTCACTTTTCCGAGATGGCTTTATGTCCGAGCCAGCTTTTGAGCAGCAGCGTAGCCAAGGCCAGAATCAACAACAGCGATGCCACAGCAAAGGAAGCCGAAAACTGATATTCGTTATACAAAATTTCAACGTGCAGCGGCAGTGTGTTTGTTTCTCCACGGATATGCCCGGACACCACTGACACGGCTCCAAACTCCCCCATAGCACGAGCGTTGCACAAAATAATACCATATAACAAGCCCCATTTAATATTAGGCAGTGTTACACTCCAGAAGATGCGCCACCCGGAGGCTCCCAGCGTTACGGCCGCTTCCTCTTCCCGGGTGCCTTGATCCTCCATGAGCGGGATCAGCTCTCTCGCCACGAAAGGGAATGTTATAAACAACGTTGCAATCACAATGCCTGGCAGCGCGAAAATAATTTTGATATCATGCTCGGACAGCCATGGGCCAAACCATCCATTTGAACCAAACACCAGAACAAAGATCAGACCGCCTACAACAGGCGAAATTGAAAAGGGCAGGTCGATCAGTGTAATCAGCAGGCCTTTGCCTTTAAACTGAAATTTAGTAATCAGCCACGCGGCAGCTACACCAAAGATCGTATTCAATGGAACAGTGATCGCAGCGACGAGCAGGGTCAGCTTCAGTGCAGACCATGCATCCGGCTCAGTTAGCGCAGCGATATAGACACCCCAGCCCTGTTTCAAAGCTTCCATAAGCACAATGACGAGCGGAAGAATCAGCAGCCATAACAGGACGAGACTTGCCAGTCCGATGAGTGACCATTTTACCCATGGTGCTTCTGTGGTTGCACGGTTTGTACCATGGCTCCTTGTTACAGGTGGAACAGGATTCGGACTTAGAGGGACAGACCCTGCCATGTAATAGCCTCCTTCAGATTAGATGAGTGTGCCGTGGAGCGGCGGTATATCCCGTCCGGGCTGCTCTGAGCAGGCAAGCCGCACAACAGGACGTGAGGTTATTATGAAATGCTGTTGTTTTCTGCCCTAATCAGCTCTGATCTTCTCTTTTCTTTCATCTCATCCCTTTTCTTCTCCCCTGCCTTAATCACAATCACACTCTACCCGCCTTCCGGCTCCAGCGCTGCAGTGTGTTGATGATCAGCAGCAAGATAAATGAGATCAGCAAGAGCAATAAAGCAACAGCAGTAGCACCTGCATAATCAAACTGCTCCAGCTTGGACATGATGAGCAGCGGGGCAATTTCTGTTTTCATCGGCATATTGCCCGAAATAAACACAACCGATCCATACTCGCCTATACCCCTGGCAAAAGCTAATGCAAAGCCGGTCAACAGCGGCGGGATCAGATCAGGCAGCAGAATCGTACGAAATATTCTCCATCTCCCTGCACCGAGCGTCGCCGCAGCCTCCTCCACTTCAGCCTCAAGCTCCTCCAGAACGGGCTGCACCGTCCGTACGACAAACGGGATTCCGATGAACATCAGTGCTAAAGTTATACCCGCCTGAGAATATGCCAGCTTGATGCCCAGCGGCTCGAAAACCTGCCCGATCCAGCCATTTCCGGCGTAGATTGCCGTTAAAGCTACCCCGGCAACCGCTGTCGGCAGCGCAAAGGGCAGATCAATAACGGCATCAAATAACCTTTTGCCCGGAAAATGATAGCGAACCAGTACCCAGGCCAGTAACAGGCCCAGAAAAAGATCAATCAAAGCCGCTACGCCCGCTGTCAGAAAGCTGACCCGAAACGACGCCAGCACCCTTGGATTGGAGGCTACCTCCAGCATGGTTCCCCAGGTCAATCCCGTAGAGTTAAAAAGCAGTGCGGTCAGCGGTATCAATACGACCAGACTCAGATACAGCACGCTGTATCCCATCGACAACCCGAATCCCGGTAATGTACGTCCTGCTGCCCGGACCGCATTTCCCTTGCTCATGCCTATTCATCCTCTCTGCCGTCAGCCGGTAGGGCTGGTTGGCTGCGTACAGCGCAATTAGTGCTTTTTACTTTTTTGCTTTTTTGCTTTAGTAACTTTTGGTCCTGTCATTCCTTCTTCCGCTCCAGTCCCTGACTTGAGCAACGTTATCTAGCTTCCCGGTACGTAGATCTGATCAAAGATGCCTCCGTCATTGAAATGTTTGGCCTGAGTATCCCGCCACGTTCCGAATACATCTTTTAACGTAAACAGCTCCAGCTGCGGAAACTGATCCTTGAATTGAGCTTTCACGCTGTCCAGCGTAGGACGGTAGTAGTTTTTGGCTGCAATCGTCTGCCCTTCCTCACTGTAAAGGTACTTCAAATAAGCATCCGCCACGTCCCGGGTTCCTTTTTTGTCTGCATTTTTATCAACGATCGCTACAGGAGGCTCTGCCAGAATGCTGATCGAAGGCAGAACAATGTCGAATTTATCCGGCCCAAGCTCCTTTACCGACAGGAATGCCTCGTTCTCCCAAGCCAGCAGCACATCGCCAATACCTCGTTCCACAAATGTTGTCGTTGCCCCGCGTGCCCCCGAATCCAGCACAGGCGCATGCTTGAACAGCTCTGCCACGAACTGCTTTGCCTTCTCCTCATCGTTGTTGTTATGCTTCAGGGCGTAACCCCATGCCGCCAGATAGTTCCACCGCGCTCCGCCCGATGTCTTCGGGTTCGGTGTAATGACCTGGGTGTCTCCTTTGATCAGATCGTCCCAGTCCTTGATGCCCTTCGGATTGCCCTTGCGCACCAGGAACACAATTGTGGACGTGTACGGTGAGCTGTTATGCTCGTATTTATCCTGCCAGCCTGCGTTAATCAAACCTTTATCTTCAATCGCATCAATATCATAGCCGAGTGCCAGCGTCACCACATCTGCATCCAGTCCATCAATGACGGAACGGCTCTGTTTGCCCGAACCTCCATGAGACTGTTTAATGGTCACTTCCTGACCTTTCTCTTTCAGCCAATGCGCCGCAAATGCCTTGTTATATTCCTCATATAGTTCCCGTGTCGGGTCATAGGAGACGTTGAGCAGTTCAATCGCTTTGCCGCCTTCCTTCGTTCCATCTGTTCCTGTTCCCGTCGCCGCACCTGTTGTACTTGATCCTCCGCTATCCGATCCGCAAGCCGCCAGCACCCCTGTTAACACCAGTGCCAACCCAACCAGAATACCCTTATGAACTCTCTTTTTCATCAACGTACACTCCCCCCGATATAGATTTGCGTGATCAACTACAGGTCGGCAGAACAGCAGAACGCCCCGAAAAAAAGCAAAAAGACAGAGGAACCCCTGCACGCTCCCTCCTTCATCAAGTCATGCCGACCCCAAGGCCGTGTATGCTTCATCCGGTAAGATGCGCTGCGGTGTTCCTCCGTCCATACGGTGAGAACGTTATGCTGTTCAAATGTTCAAATTCATCATCTGTCTGTCATGACCGATTATGCAAAAACTCAGCCATTTTAAATTATTCCTACCTGTTTAGTAAGTTATATACGTATAATAAAGGCAGTCTATAGGACTGTCAAACCTTTTTTCCGCTTTTTACCGAATTTCCATTCAGAAGCTTTTTACCAAATTTCCATTTAAAAGCTTTTTACCGAATCCACCATTTTGAAAAAAAGAAGAACAACGAACCAGCACTCGTTGTTCTCTCCAGCGAAGCTCATCAAAACTTCGCTGTTCATATTTAAAGACTGGGAGCGGGCCGCTTCCCCCGCCTTTCCTTATCTGCCCGCGTACCGGATATTGGGCACCGGCGGCGGGTTCATGCCTTCACCCAGATAAAAGCCGGTGTGCGGCGGCTGATTGTAGGCTACATTTTGCCAGGCGATGCCAAGGCGGTATACCGGATCATGCATCAGGGTATAGATGCGTTTGTCTGTAAGGGCCGTTGTGGTGTATATTCGCAGAGCCGAGCTGTCATTCGTACGCCATACGACCTCCTCGCGCCAGTCTCCATAGAGATCGGCCTGCAAGCTTGGTGTTGATTTGGTGCCATTATTGGAGGATACGCCAGAAGCGGTCAGCAGGTTTATGGTTTTGCCGTTGGCATAATCCCATTTATCAATCCGATTGCTGTCCAGCAGTTCGCGCAGCAGATCGCCATCCCACCAGATGCCAAAGTTCGTGGAAGAAGGAAGCGTTGAACCCAGCTTCTGACCTTTGGCTGTGTACAGACTGCCGTCTGCCCACACTTCAGCACCTTTGTACCTTGGATCAATATCCGCTGCCATACCGCGCCCAATATCCTTTGTCGTTTTGATTCCCCAGATAAGCTGACCTGTGCCCGCATCGCGGAACGATATGCCTGCATTGGATGGGGTCTCATGAACCTGAAACACCTCCAGCCCCGGACGGTCCGGGTCCAGATCACTCAGATGCATCGCATCTCCATGTTTTAATCCGGTCGTATACAATCCTCTCCCGTTATCGTCCACAGCCATCGCGCCGTATACAATCTCGTCCCTGCCATCCCCGTCCACGTCAGCCACACTCAGATTATGGTTCCCTTGTCCGGCATACCCGGAATTACCGGAGGTGTTGGAGTCGAAGGTCCACAGCTTGGACAGCTGTCCATTCCGCCAGTTGTAAGCGACCAGCACCGTTCGCGTGTAATATCCACGGGCCATAACCAGACTCGGACGTTCACCGTCCAGATAAGCAATGGCTGCGAGAAAGCGATCGACCCGATTGCCGTAATTATCTCCCCAATCCGAGACATTGCCGCGTGCCGGTTCATAGTTTACCGTGGACATCGCTTTGCCCGTCTGTCCGTTGAAGACGGTCAGGAACTCCGGCCCGGATAGCACATATCCGCTCGAATTCCGGTAGTCCTTGCTGGCATCTCCAATCACCGTGCCTGTGCCATCGCGGGTGCCATCCGCTGTTTTCATCGCAACCTCGGCCTTGCCATCTCCATCGAGATCGTACACCATAAACTGAGTGTAATGAGCGCCTGCACGAATGTTTTTGCCCAGACTGATCCGCCACAGGCGAGTACCGTTTAATTTGTAGGCATCAATGAATACTTCGCCAGTATAACCGCTCTGTGAATTGTCCTTGGAGTTGGAAGGGTCCCACTTCACAATCAACTCATACTGACCATCACCATCCAGATCACCTGCACTCGCATCGTTAGCACTGTAAGTGTAGGCCACGCCATCCGGTGTCGTTCCACCAGCAGGAATTTGCAGCGGCACGGTCAAAACATTGCTGCCCCACACACTTGCAGCTGCAGACGCAGCCTGCTCCGTTCCGCCAACGACGGCACGAACCGTATATTTCGAATTGTTGGTCCCGCCCGCATCCTGAAGATTGGTGCTGCCTGTAATGGGCGATGCATTCACTTTCACACCATCCCGATACACATTGAAGGCCACATTGGACCCCTCCGTTCCGAGCAGCCTCCAGCTGACAAATACACCACTCCCTGTTTTTACCGCGACAACGCCGCGATCCAGAAATTCCATCTGCCTCGGACCCGCTGCATGTGCTTCAGGCATGTGATTCAAACCAGGCGAAATCACAAGCATCGCCGAGCCCAGAAGTGTCATGCCAATTGTCCGCCATGTGCGCTTCCATAACGAAAATTGTCCCATATTTCATTGCCTCCCCAATTGAATTGGTAAGCCCAATGCCCTGTAGCGCATCTAGAATGAGTAATATCGCAATATACCTTACAGCAGATTTGTGTAAGCGCTTTAATTACTTAATTATAAATTATTCATAAAATTCCATCTATAGGTAGATCGAAATTTCTAACGATTTCAGGAAACGCTATTTGGGTGATATTTCACCGTTTTAATTTTTAACGATCCCAGTGGAGCTAGAATAAAAAGTGGACACCCGTTAACGGACAGAAGGATAATAAGACTAACGGAGGTGTGTCCAGATGGGAGAACAACGGCAACGGTAT
>NZ_JACHKG010000057.1:0-10774 GCF_014203995.1 Paenibacillus sp. JGP012
TCGCTTGACCACCGCTCGTTTTTTTATTCATTGTACACAAAAAGACCCTACAAGATGACCTTTTTTAAAGTGTCCATCTTATAGGGTACATTTTACTGGTACCCATAGACTGGACACTTTAAAAAAAAGGTGTCTGAGCTATGGGTACTTTTTGTATACTGTAAGAGGCAATGGAGGGGATGACATGAGCAAAAAACACTTTAACCAAACAGAGCGCGAGGCTTTATCTAAAAATCCATATATCGCTAGGGTTAGCGAAAAATCGTTGGCGTACACAGATGAGTTTAAACGCCTTTTCATCGATCAGTATTTGTCAGGGAAAACACCTCGAGAAATCTTTGAGACGGCTGGATTTGACGTATCTCTCATTGGAATGACGCGAGTGGAGCAGAGTGCAGATCGTTGGAAAAAGGCTTACGAACGGGATGGGATTATCGGACTCACCGACTCCAGGAAAGGGGCTTCAGGGCGTCCACGGCAAAGAGAGCTCACACCTGCTGAAATCATTGCCAAACAAGAAGCGAAAATCAAACTTCTCGAGTCGCAGATTGACTTGCTAAAAAAGTTCGACAAGAACGAAAGGAGGCTATGCTTAGAGAAAAACAATCCAAGCGAAAGTCGTAGATTTGAGCTTATTCATCAAGCAACGAGCCAAGGATTGAAGCGGATGACCCGGTATTTTTGTGAGCTCCTAGGGGTCTCAAGATCTGGCTACTATCATTACCTGCAAACCGTGGATTTACGCATCAAACGAGCTCAAAAAGATGAGGAAAGCGTAAAGTGGGTGAAGAAAGCATTTGATCGCCGAGGCTTCAAGAAGGGAGCTCGCTCCATTAAGATGACATTAGAGAATGAGTTTGGCATCGTGTATAACCTCAAACGGATTCGCAGACTGATGAAGAAATTCAATATCGTCTGTCCTCACCGGAAACCCAACCCCTATAAGCGAATGGCCAAAGCAACTCAGGAGCACCGGACCATGCCTAATCTTTTGCAAAGAGATTTTCGAAAACAAATCCCCGGTCTCGCCCTGCTCACGGACATCACCTATCTGCCCTATGGATCTTCTCAAATGGCCTATTTGTCCACCTTGCTGGATGCTTCCACAGGCGAAGTCTTGGCTCATCATCTCTCGGACCGAATTACGCTGGATTTAGCGACAGATACCGTAGAAAAATTGGTGAAGCAAAAGCGTCTTAAACTGCCTAAAGGAGCTTTTATCCATTCCGACCAGGGCAGCCACTATACAAGCCCGACCTTTCAAAAGTTGCTCAAGAAATACAAGCTTGGTCAGTCCATGTCCAGACGAGGTAACTGTTGGGATAATGCCCCGCAGGAATCCTTCTTCGGTCATCTCAAGGACCATGTTGACCACCTTAGCTGTACCGGCTTCGAGGCTCTCAAGCAGGAAATCAATCGATACATACGTTATTACAATAACCACAGATATCAATGGGGACGTAAAAAGATGACTCCTGTACAGTACAGAAATCATCTTTTATCCGCGGCATAAAATTCACAAGCCCCTTTTTTATAAGTGTCCTTGACAAAGGGTGCAGTTCATACTCAATAATCGAGTAGTACCTTTTTATTTAAATCAGGGGATGATTTCTGTTATATAGAAAAAGCATTAATTCCATTGTCTAATTAAATTGTAAGAGATATAATAGAACGGAACATATGTTCTTTTTTTGAAAATTTTTGTGGAGGTTATTTCATGAAATTTACTGAAAGTATGTTAAATAATTATTCTCAACCACTCAGTAATACAGAGGATCAACAATGTAAGAATGCAATTAACATGGTAATCAACTCAATTAAGCCATTGGGATTTCAAGAAAAGAGTACGAGTTTGGAAAAGATGTATTCTGATACATATTCTTACTACCAAGTATTGGAGTCTACTTCTAACAATAGAAAGATAAAGGTGTTCTTGCAAGGATCTTATGCAAATAACACAAATGTTCGTACTCAAAGTGATGTAGACATAGCAGTTGTCGAAGAAGACATATTTACTACTCATTATAGACAGGGTGTGAGTGACGCAAACTATGGATTTGTAAATGCTCAACCACGTTCACAATCTTTTAAAGATGAGATCGAGATAGCTTTAACAAACACGTTCGGATCTGATGTAAGTAGAGAGAATAAATCAATAAAAATTAATGGTAATTCGTACAGAAAAGATGCAGATGCAGTTCCATGTCGTAGATATAAAGACTTTAGCTTTGATTATTATGATAATCCCACAAACTATGTTGGAGGCATAGTTATAAATGCAGATTCAGGAGAAGAAATTATAAATTATCCAGAACAACATATCAGGAATGGTAAAGAGAAGAACGTTGCCACAAACCACTATTATAAAAAAATGGTTCGAATCATGAAAAAAATGAGATACTTGATGAAAGATAATGGAGTTTCATCTGCAAGTGGGGTTAGTTCATTTGCTTTAGAATCTTTATTGTGGAATATTCCAAATGAATATTATCTGGAATTCAAAGATTGTCGTAAAGTGTTTATGTTCTCTAAGTTAATAGAATACTTGAATAGTCATTCGTATGCATTGGATACATTCAAAGAAGCAAATGGTATAAAGCTATTGTGCCCCAATCGCGACATGCTGAATAATATGAAATCGTTTATTAATTCTCTCATAACTTTTTATGAGTATGAGTAGGGGAGGATGATCAATGTATAACTCGAGTGTTTATTGGAGAATATGGATTATATTAGGTATATTAATATTTGTTACGATTGTATTGTTTAAGGGGCCACCGTACAACATCTTCATCATTGTCTCTGCTGCAAGTGCTGCGGGGATTTCGTTATTAATTGAAGCTTTATTATTTAAGCGAATAATATGGATGAGATTCCCCCATTTATTTCATCCATGGCTGTGCACTGTACCTTACATTGGAGGGAAGTGGGAAGGTACAATTCAATCAGATTACATTGATCAAGAATCAGGAAAAAGGGTAGAGCCGATACGTACTAGTATGGAAATAAGACATGAGTTTGACAGAATTAAAGTGACACTCGAGACAGATAAAAGTTTTAGTAGTAGTTACACAAGCGATATATGGATTGATGAAGCTGGCCGCAAGTATCTGTGTTATACATATTATAATGACGCAGATGAGAATAGAGATACTAACCCAAATCATGATGGAACAGCAAAGTTAAGGATTAGCTTAGACACTGATGATGAACCCATTCTAAAGGGACATTACTTCACAGGTAGAAAGACAACAGGAAAGATGGAGTTTACAAGAGTAAATAAGAAAAATTCTAAAATATAAAATGTATTTTTTTGATTGCTCTTTAACTTATATATTTACTAAAAAAACACGCTAAGTATAATTACAACTTATCAGGTGTCTACATTCAATTGGGTGTAGACTTTTCTATTTTAGAGATAGATAATGAGGTTGAATTTAAATACAGATTAACAATAACTATCTCAGCAGTTCTTGTTCATAAACGACATCATAAAATAAAGAATACGACAGAATATATATAAAATTATAGGGGATATGACCTTTTCTACCGACAAAATGAAATAAAAATAACAGTAACAGCAATGTTCTAAGGACAAATTACTTTTTCAGTTAAAGCTTTAAATGTAATTTCGTAAACGACCGTTCTTCAATTATCTATTGGGGAACTGGTCGTTTTTTTTACGACATACGTACACAAAAGCGGGAGGGAAATTAGAAGGTACAAAGGTTGTATTTTCAACGATGAACTGTCTGTTTAACGTGTGTTTCATTTGAAGAGAAAACTGATAAACAATAAGTGTTCCCCCAGGTTTCAATGCGTACTGAATCTGGTCCAGTATTCGTTGTCTCATCTCATTGGAAAAATTAAAAAATGGTAAACCACAAATGATACAGTCCACACTGGGAAGGCCTTCTTGAGTGATTTTTTTGTATAAATACGAGGCATTTGAACTCATTTGAAAATGTGGATACGTGGAATTCAGGCGTTTTCTCATAGAGGGATCTCTCTCGAATAAAAATACTTTTGTACGATCGGATATGCGGTGTTGTATCAGTCTGGTTATGGCACCTGTACCTGAACCAAGCTCGGCAATGGACGTAACTTCGTTCCATGGTACCGAGCTGACCACCTTATGGGCTAACCGTTTTGAACTCGGGGTGATACTTCCGACCCGTTTGGGGTTTCTCAAAAATCCTAGCAATAAAAGCAAGTAATTGTAGAGCTTCAAGTCTCTTTCCTCCGTAGTAATTCTAATGATCTTGAGTATGTCTTAGTCAGGCTTGTCTATTGGTAAAGTTATTGTAAACGTGAATCGAGTATCGACATGATCTAGCGTAATTGTCCCATGGTGAAGTTCCACAATATTTTTGGAAATAGAAAGGCCCAATCCCGAGCCGGTCTGAATGCCCTCGCTGCTTCTCGAATGATCGACTTTGTAAAAACGATCAAACAGTCTGCTTTTTTGTTCGTTTGTGAGAGGAGTTCCATTATTCTCGATCTCTATGGTAATCCATGTAGTTTCCCTTTTAATCCGAACATCTATGATCCCGGGTTTGAAGGAATACTTTAAGGCATTCATGAGAAGGTTATCCATCGCTCTTGCGATTTTGTTGCTATCAATGCGTATCATGATAGGGGCATCGCCGATATCTCTGTGGAGCTGGATCTGGTTTTCCTGAGCAATAGGCTCGAAATCGAATAATAATTGATCGACTAATTGATATAAATCAACTTGTTTATAATCTAATTTGGCATCGACGGAAGTTAATTTCGTATATTCAAACAAGTCATCAAGCAGTTTTTTTAAATGAATGGCTTTGTTATACGTGTTGTGGACAAACCGATTGTATTCTTCCTCGTTCTGGAAAGTGTTGGATCGCAGAAGTTCAATATATCCGATGATGCTTGTGAGAGGTGTTCTAAGGTCATGTGAAATACCCGTAATCATTTCCATTTTAGAATTTTCGATCTCACGCTCTTTTAACATCTGTTTTTGTAAACGTTCGGTCATTAGATTAATATTATGCGCAACTCGTTCTAGTTCATCCTGACGATCGAGTGATACGCGATAACTCAGGTTGCCCTCTGATATCGTTTGGAGGCCGCGTTCCAAAGACATTAAATCTTTGACAATGCGCCGAGTGAAGAAAAAAAAGGTTAAAATAAAAGTCGCGACAAAAAGTGGAGTAATAAAATAGGGCAAGTAATTTTTAATCCACTCGATCTCCCACGCATCGATCTTGGTCAAGAACAGGAGTAGACAATTATTAATTGTCGCAGCAATTATGGCGCTCAATACAACACGAAGCAAGATGTTGACTTGAATTCTTTTTCGGGGTCCCTTAAATAGTCGCTTCAATTTTATAGCCAACTCCCCAAACGGTTTTAATGAACTGAGGGCTTCTAGGCGTTTCCTCTATTTTTTCTCTTAAATTTCGTATATGAACCATAACCGTATTGTCTGAATATCCATAAGGTTCGTTCCATATCGTTTCATATATTTGCTCTGGACTAAATACTTGACCAGGTCGGCTTGAAAGTAACTCCAGAATAGAAAACTCCAAAGGAGTGAGCGAGATGTCTCTGTCGCCTTTTTTGACGGAATGTTTGCTCTTGTCAATGACCAAGTCTCTAATGATCAGGTGGTCTTTAACTTCTTCTTCTTTATTCAGTAATGTTTGACGCCGGAGCTGGGCTCTCACTCGAGCCAGCAGTTCTAACGGATTGAATGGCTTGGTCATGTAATCATCGGCACCCGTAGTTAACCCTGTAATTTTGTCGATGTCCTCTTCTTTGGCCGATAACATGATAATAGGTACATTGGAGATTTCTCTGATTTTGAAACAAGCTTGAATACCGTCCATCTTTGGCATCATAACATCTAGAATGACAAGGTGCACCGAGTCCTGACGCTGCTTTAAGGCTTGTATAGCTTCTTCGCCGTTAGCAGCCTCAATAATAGTGTACCCTTCATTTCGTAAATAAACATGGATGATATCTCTGATCTCAGGATCGTCATCTACAACAAGAACAGTATTCATCGGGATTGCTCCTTTTTGAAGATAAAATGGATTCGCAAGATTACAAACAATTCTATACCGTTTCCTTTTTCCGACATACGTATACAAAGGCCGGAGGGATGTTCAGGGGAACAAAGGGAGTCGTCTCGATGATAAATTGGTCAGAAAGTTTCTTTTTCATCTGTAATGAATATTGAAAGGCGATAAATAATCCTCCAGGTTTAAGGGCCTGATGAATTTGATTCACCAAGGTATCTCTTACATCAGCTTCAAAGTTAAAAAAGGGAAGACCGCTGAATATGCAATCCAATTGCTCAATATTTTGTTGCTTCATGCATTCTACCAGGTTCGCTGCATTTTTGTAACAGGAGTACTGAGGGAACTCTTGTTCCAGGTTTGTTCTCATCATATCATTCATTTCAAACATCAACACTTTCATCGAATCGGTGACATGATTGCTTATATGTCGGGTAATTGCTCCGGTTCCTGATCCTAGCTCGGCAATGGCGTTCATCTCTCCCCAAGGAGCTTGTTTGATCATTTTCTTGGCTAAAAACCTGGAACTAGGAATCACACTCCCTATATGTTTCGGATTATGAATGAAGCTACGTAAGAAAAACATATTCTCTTTTACTGTCAATGTGATGACCTCCATCGTATGAAAGAAATTTTGAATGCTTGATATAAATGGGAGAGACCGTTTTATCGCTCTGAGTAAAGGGAGCTTGTCTTAAAACGAGAGCACAGACAGCAGATGCTCGCCAAAAAAAGTGCCTAGTGTAAACAAAAGTATTGTCCAGAAAATAGCAGACGAGTATGAGATCAAAGCGAATTTTTTGTACTCCACTCCGCTTAGCCCAATCAATAGAGGTAAAAAATATCGGACGACAGGGATGAACATTCCGATACAGATGGCGTTATTCCCGTTACGGTTTAAAATGTTCTCTGCTTGTTTGTAATGTTTATTTTTATGGAGTTTTTTATTTAATGTTGGGCCGAATAATTTGCCTGCCCAATAGAAGAGTGTCACTGCCGTTAATAAACCCAATAAAATACAGAAGTAAGTCAGCCATGAATTTATAACTCCACTATGGCTTAATATTGCCGCAGTAAGGATTGTGATCTCATTCGGTATAGGAACGCCAAATGGGCCTAAGGAAAAGGCAATGAAGAAAAACAAATAACCATAATGATGCAAAAATTCTAAGATCGTATTAATGACCATTCTCGTTCCTTCCTCTCTTGTGATGATGTATTAGATGTTACTCATAAAAATTAAGGAATTTATGATTATAATTCTAAAGAAAATCTAAAGATTATGACGTAGGCTCTGCGTATTACACCATCTTCCTTCAGGATCAAATGGAAAAAACACAGATTGACGGTGGTCACTCTGTGTTTTATTGATAAGTTACGTTTAAGCTGAATCAGCAGGCTTCTGTCTCATGCATACAATCTATCGTTCGTGGTAATTATAACCCTCATTAATGGATGTGCCTTATGTGAATAAAAGGCTCCACAGGAAAGGGATGTGCGACATGCCAGAATGGTTAGAGGTTATGATACGAACACTTTCTGCGGTAACGATCTTGTTTCTCATCACCAAAATTTTAGGCAAACGGCAGATATCAGAACTATCTTTGTTTGAATATATTACGGGCATCACTTTGGGGAACCTGATTGGATACATATCACTGGATACAGACACAAGCTGGTACCTGGGCTTTCTTGCCGTATTCGTATGGGTTTCTGTCTCCACAGGCGCGGAGTTTCTAACGATGAAAAGCAAAAAATTCAGGGATATTGTTGACGGAAAATCAACGATCCTTATTGAGAATGGAGCTGTCATTCAGAAAAATCTGAAGAAAGAACGGCTGACCATTGATGAATTTCTGGAGCAGCTTCGCAAAAAAGATGTGTTCCGGGTTGCCGATGTGGAATTTGCAATAATGGAGCAGAGTGGGGATATCAGTGTCATGTTAAAAAAGGAATATCAGCCGCTTACCGCTGATTTGCTGGGCTATCGTCTTTCATCGGAAAAGGAACCAAGAACGATTATCATGGATGGAAATATTTTGCCCGAATCTCTTCAGGAAGCTGGAGTAAGTGAGGATTGGGTAAAAAAAGAACTTCGCAAGCTTAACGTCACATTGAATCAGGTAGCAATTGGTCAAGTGGATAGTAAAGGAGAACTGACTGTGCAGACTGGAACGGAAGCTTTGCCCAAGCCAGATCATTCGAATCCGAATGATCAGATCAAAGATCTGGTACAGCGATTGCAGGATGATCTGAAGATGCGTAAGCAGCTTGCCTCTAATGATAAGGATCGACTCGAATATCAGGAAGCGTTGAATCAATTTCAAACGGTCATGCATGCATATCAGACCAAAAAACAATCGTGACCAATGAGCGATTACATAGTTTGAATTGATATAGAAGCCTCGGCGCGAGCCAGGGCTCTTTTTATTCGTATGAGTTTATAAAATATGGAACGATAACCACCTTTGACCGTATACTAGAAGAGCATATACTGGTTTGATACAAGTCTAGTGCTAAATTTTTTATACGACAAAGGAGAATACATATTATATGAAGCAATGGAAACGCGTGCTCTTATCGCTTACGATCTCGGCAGGCTTGCTTGCATCAGCAGTACCGGCAATGGCTGCTCCGCAGGAAACGGCTGTCAAAGTAAATAATCAGGCGGTTGAATATACGACTGGAGCACCAATTGTGCAGAAAGGAACAACTCTGGTTCCTCTGCGTACAACGCTGGATGCTATGGACGTGAAATTGGCGGGAACGAGCGATGATAGCATTACGGCAATTGTCAATGGCAAGACGATCACCCTGAAAAGCAAACTTGTACGCATCAACGGCGTTACCTATGCGCCTATTCGCATCGTTGGTGATGCTGCAGGATATGAGGTTCGTTGGGATAAAGCCGCTCGCACGGTGCTGCTGGTATCCAAAAGCGATGGCTCAGTCGAAACCGCTCAAAATGGTGGGCGCGGCTTTATGTGGGAAGTGCAGCATAACGGCAACACCGTTTATCTGGTAGGTTCGATGCATGTAGCAGACAAGAGCTTTTACCCGCTGCGTCCGGAATTTGAAGAAGCCTTTGCGGAGGCTGACTATCTCGGTGTAGAGGTAGACATCAGCAAAGCAGCGGACGAGGAGCAGCAGAAGCTGGTGTTAAGTCTGGGATCATATCAGGATGGTACCACCTTGAAGGATCATGTTTCAAGTGAGACGTACAGCAAGCTCGGTGATATTTTGAAGAAAAAGGGGTTAGAGCCTAACGCACTCGATGCATTCAAGCCTTGGGTAGTGGAAAGCACACTGGCAAGTCTGAAAACATCAACAGCTGGACTGGAAGCGTCGTCCGGTGTGGATTTGTATTTTATTCAAAAAGCGATAGAACGGAAAATCCCGGTTATTGAACTCGAATCTTACCAATCTCAACTGGGAATGTTTGATACATTCTCGAAAGAGCTGCAGGAAAAAACGCTGCGCTCTACAATCGACAACTTCGATGTACTCGATAACACAGTGAATCAGATGGCTGAGATGTGGAAAACAGGTAATGATGAGCAATTGCTGGAGCTGACCAACAGCTTCTCGGATGACGAGGAGTATAATAAAGCGATGTTGATTGACCGTAATATCGGCATGGCTGATAAAATTGATGGTTATCTGAAAAATGGTAAAGGTGAAGAGTACTTTATCGTGGTTGGAGCAGCGCACTATTTGGGTGATCACGGGATCGTGAAACTGCTTGAGGATAAGGGATATAAGGTAGAACGTAAGTAAAGGCTCATTATTGAATAGAAACTGAATTGTTAAATTGCATAGAAATGTTCTCAGGCTAAATAGGGACCACTCGTTCTGCGAGTGGTTTTCCTTTGGTCAGCAATATGTTCAGATCTAAACATCTCAGCAAAAAGTATTTATAGGGCAAACTAGAGCTGATTTGGCAGAAGTCATGAAGAATATAGCTGGTGAATCATATGTGGATGATGGGCACTCAAGGTTGTTCAAGAATTTAAAATACGTATTATTCAATTTTGATGGAGACAAAGACACTGCTCAACTTAGTGAAGTATACTTTGATACTAAAGCCTTCCCGATGAGAACGTTTAAGGATGTTGAGCAGGTTCTGGGAAAAGTAAAGCGATACAAACATCCTCATTCTGATAAGGGCCAGATGATCATCTATGAATATGGTAGTTATTTATTGGGCTTTACTGCAAATTATGATGATGACGATGAAAATATCAAAGCCATTATGATAGCAGAAAGATAAATGATGTTCTTATAATGAAGTGAGCTTCTGCTATCATTCTGAACCTGAGTTTATAAATACGTTATCTTCATACGGCGTTTGGAATCATTCTGAGCTTAACTCCTGCTACCAGGAGTTGAGCCTTTTTAATGAGGGAAACAGTAAAGAGCAAATCGGGTAATTTGATAATGAAAAAAATAGTTTACAAGTAGAAGTGATTCGTGGTATATTCTTATTCCGGCCAAGAAAACACGATTTACACGGTGCGGCAAGCGACTTATAAAGAAGCTTGGAAAAAAGAGCTTGCAAAGTTGGTTTGGAAATGATATGATATAAAAGTTGCTGAAACGAACTGGTTTCGATGACGAAGGAAAGTTTGATCTTTGAAAACTGAACAACGAGTGAGTAATCATTCTGCTTGCAGAATGAACGTGAAGGTTTTTGGTGCATGCCATCTGGCTGTATG
>NZ_JACHKG010000058.1:0-10660 GCF_014203995.1 Paenibacillus sp. JGP012
TACCGTTGCCGTTGTTCTCCCATCTGGACACACCTCCGTTAGTCTTATTATCCTTCTGTCCGTTAACGGGTGTCCACTTTTTATTCTAGCTCCACCAGTAACCTTATTTCTTGAAATTTCAGCCTTCCAGCCCAAAAATTAGCCAAATCGAGGCAAATAGCGTTTCTGGGAATCGTTACATTTCTAAACAGCTCAAAAAGCAGCAAATAGCGTCTCTAGGAATCGTTAGGCGCTGAGCAACAGCACCTACGATGAATAGAACAGAAGATTCTCTTGTGCGCAGTGCAGCTTCCCTCATCTAGTATAACGATCTATATCATCCATCGCTGAATCGTGCATTCGTTTGTGGTGATCTTCATGCTGGCGAACGTCATTTTTCAGCTTGGCCAGAAATCCCCAACCTGTAAAGAACATGAGCAGCACAGCAATCAAAGCATAAGCAAAACTAAATAGATTCATATAGAAATTCACAAAGATCGTGGCCAGTATCAAACCCAGAATCCACAGTACCCATTTTGTACTTTTTCTCAACATTATCCTCCTTACTGGATTGTAATTATTTTACTCTATCGTACTCTTTATGTATCCTCAAACATACGCACAAGTAACACGAAGGTTTCGCAGAAAAAGAAAAAGACTCCCTATCGGGAGCCTTTCCTCTGTCGGCATAACCGAGGCTTTATACCTCAATTACATCATGCCGCCCATACCACCCATGCCGCTCATGTCAGGAGCGCCAGCAGCGCCTGCAGGTTCTGGCTTGTCAGCGATAACCGCTTCAGTAGTCAGGAACATAGCCGCTACGGAAGCAGCGTTTTGCAGTGCAGAACGAGTTACTTTCGCAGGGTCAACGATACCTGCTTCGATCATGTTAACCCACTCGCCAGTTGCAGCGTTGTAACCTACACCTACTTGCTCTTTTTTCAGACGTTCCACGATAACGGAACCTTCTTCACCAGCGTTAGCCGCGATTGTGCGGATTGGCGCTTCCAGAGCTTTCAGAACGATGTTAACACCTGTTTGCTCATCACCGGACAATGCTACACCAGCAACAGCATGATATACGTTCAGAAGCGCAGTACCACCACCGGATACGATACCTTCTTCAACCGCAGCGCGAGTTGCGTTCAGGGCATCTTCGATGCGCAGTTTGCGTTCTTTCAATTCAGTTTCAGTTGCCGCACCGACTTTGATTACGGCTACGCCGCCGGACAATTTAGCCAGACGCTCTTGCAGCTTCTCTTTGTCGAACTCGGAAGTTGTTTCTTCCAATTGTGTACGAATTTGGCTAACACGTGCATCGATATCGGATTTGTTACCAGCTCCGTCAACGATGATTGTGTTTTCTTTAGTTACACGGATTTGACGAGCTGTACCCAGTTGTTCTACAACTGCGGATTTCAGATCCAGACCCAGTTCTTCTGTGATCACTTGACCACCAGTCAGGGCAGCGATATCTTGCAGCATAGCTTTACGACGGTCACCGAATCCTGGAGCTTTAACCGCTACAGCATTGAATGTACCACGCAGTTTGTTCACAACCAGCATCGCCAGCGCTTCGCCTTCGATATCTTCAGCGATCAATACAAGCGGTTTGCCTTGTTGAACGATTTTCTCAAGCAATGGCAGGATGTCCTGTGTGCTGGAGATTTTTTTGTCTGTGATCAGGATATATGGATTGTCCAGAACAGCTTCCATTTTGTCCGTATCTGTGATCATGTATGGAGAAATGTATCCACGGTCGAATTGCATACCTTCAACCACTTCAAGCTCAGTGGCGAATCCTTTGGATTCTTCAACGGTAATAACGCCGTCTTTACCTACTTTTTCCATAGCTTCAGCGATCAGTTCGCCTACTTCTTCGTCAGCAGCAGAGATTGCTGCAACTTGTGCGATGGATTGTTTGCCTTCAACCGGTTTGGAGATGGATTGCAATTCAGCAACCGCAGCTTTAACCGCTTTGTCGATCCCTTTACGGATACCGATTGGGCTTGCGCCTGCAGTTACGTTTTTCAAACCTTCTGTGATCAAGGCTTGAGCAAGTACAGTTGCAGTTGTTGTACCGTCACCGGCAACATCGTTCGTTTTGGTTGCAACTTCTTTAACCAGCTGTGCACCCATGTTTTCGAATGCATCTTCCAGTTCGATTTCTTTTGCAATCGTTACACCGTCATTTGTGATGAGCGGGCTTCCGAATTTTTTCTCCAGAACCACGTTGCGGCCTTTTGGTCCGAGCGTTACTTTCACTGCGTTAGCCAATGCATCCACACCACGAAGCATGGAGCGACGAGCGTCTTCACTGAATTTAATGTCTTTAGCCATTTAAGAAAACCTCCCTGGTATATTGTATAAAATGGTGCTGCTATATCGTTCGGTTAACCGATTTAAATTTGAAATTAGTCGAGAATCGCGTGAATGTCGCTCTCTTTCATAATCAAATATTCTTTACCTTCGTATTTGATTTCTGTACCGGCATATTTGGAGAAAATAACGCGGTCTCCTTCTTTCACTTCCAGAGCTACACGTACGCCGTCTTTCAATGCACCCGCACCAACTGCAATGATTTTACCCTCTTGCGGTTTTTCTTTGGCGGAGTCCGGAAGTACGATCCCGAAAGAAGTCGTTTGCTCTTGCTCCAGTGGTTCTACCAATACGCGTTCACCTAAAGGTCTGATCATGAAAAATAGCCTCCTTTTGAAATTATATAGCCTTGCATTTGTAGGTTGCAGCCATATGTATTAGCACTCGACAGTGTTTAGTGCTAACAACCAACTTTATGATACTCAACTTGAAGCATGATTTCAAGTCTTTTTGATGAATTTTTGCGAGTTTTACGTGTAATTTACATCCATACAGCGTCATCGCCTACATTCATCGATCCATGTCACTTACATTCATGAAGTCAAATCACATACATTCATTAAGCCAATTCACATACATCCGTCAAGCCAAATCACGCCGGCACAGCTGGAGGAATGTTACATGCTCACGCTTTCTATTCTACGAGATTCACAAGCCCGCATGCAAACTTGTCCCTTAACCCCCTTTTCCATTGTATCCACTCACAGCCATAATATGCCTGCATGTCCAGTTCAGCTTTCCGCTCAGTAACCGAAACAAAAGACCCGAAGCAAACACAACGTTTTGCTCCGGGCCTCTTCACGAGCGAATCACGTTTATATATTTTTTATCGGCGCAGACGGAGTCGCTTCCCTCACTACCCCACTTGCTGCTTATCATCTGCACGCACATACCGGGATTCAATCTCCTGATCGGCAGCAAGCTGCTTACGATACACAACAGCCGATAGAAATACACTGATTTCATAAAGCAGCAGCAGTGGAATCATCACCAGCAGATCGGATATGAAATCCGGCGGTGTAACGACCACTGCGATAAAGATCAGTACAAAATAGGCAACTCTGCGCATTTTGCGAAGGCGAATCGGATTCAGAATCCGCAGTCCTGTCAGGAACATGATAAGCAGCGGCAGCTCAAACAGCAGAGACACCGGCAGTACAATGCCAAACAGAAAGCTGAAATACTGCTTCATGCCATAGGTTTCGACAAGTCCCATTTTTTCCGTAATGGTGGAGGTGAACGCCAGCGCCATCGGAAAAACAACATAATATGAGAAAGCAACACCGACCAGAAACAACAGGAATACATAAGGCACATATTTCAGAGAAGCCTTGCGCTCCTGCGGCCGCAGACCGGGGCTAACAAACCGCCAAATCTGATAAACCGTAAACGGCAGCGTGATGACAAGGGAAAACAACCCGGCAATCTTCATATAGATGCCAATCCCGTCCCAGAAGGAAAAGGCATGTAATACAAAGCCCTGAGCCGTCTCCGCCTTGGTGAGATAACGATACACCGGGTCTGCGACGAAAAAGCCTGCGATCAGGCCAAGAATAAAAATGCTCAGGACATAGATCAGCCGCTTGCGCAGCTCACTCAGATGGTCCGAAAGCGTCATTTCTTCATTTTGCTGCGTCATGCCTGCCTCCCCTGGAATTCAGCTTTAAAATACAAAACCCTTCCGGCAGGAAGGGATCTCTCTTTCATTGCCCAAGACATTATTCCGGCAGACGTTTATCCACAGGTTTCTCAGCAGTTGTAGTCTCCGCAGCGAGCGGTTTTGCTTTTTCCTGCTCTTTGCGGCTGGAAGCATCATCATCCGAAATAATATCACGTGCGCCTTCCTTGAACTCGCGGAATGTACGTCCGACAGCCCGTCCCAGCTCCGGCAGCTTGTTAGGCCCAAACAACAGCAATGCAATCACGGCCAGCAAAATAAAACCTGTTGGTCCAATGGAACTAAACATTGATTTTCCTCCTCGTTTCAAGCTTTCAAAATGCTCATACTTCGAAGTCACGTCCATCAGATGTCTGAACTGCATTTGAATTTATGCCCATCATACCACAGATGTAACCACTTACATAACCCGTAAAATGCTCAACCCGCACAACTTTTCTTCCAAAGAGATACCTTCGGGCACAGTTTACTGTTTAAATTGGCCCGTCACCATCAGCAGCGCTTCAGGAAGCTGATCCATAATGGCCGCCAGATGCTCATGCACACCTTTTGGCGTCCCTGGCAGATTCACAATTAATGTACGACCGCGAATTCCGCATACGCCGCGGAACAGCATAGCTGATCGATTTTTGCCCATCACACTGGCTCTCATCGCCTCAGCCATTCCGGGAACCTCGCGCTCAATGACACGTCTGGTCGCTTCCGGTGTAATATCACGAATAGCCAGCTCCGTGCCACCCGTTGTCAGTACGAGATCGGCGTGAAAATAATCTGTCATCTCGATTAAAGCTGCAATAATCTCATCCGGCTCGTCAGGAACAATCCGATATTCCACGATCTGACCGCCGAGTTCCTCCTCCACAAGCTCCCGAATGACTTGCGCACTTGTATCCTCACGTTCTCCGCGGGCCCCTTTGTCACTGGCTGTCAGGATAGCTGTTCTCCACACCATAAAGATCACCCTTCTCCTCTACGAAAATAAATACTCTTTATCGGTTGTAATCACCGTTTTTACCGCCACTTTTGGATTGCAGCATCGTTGGACCAATAATCATATCCTTTTGCATCGCCTTACACATATCATAGACAGTAAGCGCTGCTGCCGATGCTGCTGTCAGTGCCTCCATCTCTACACCCGTCTTGCCTTCGGTTTTGACCGTTACTTCAATATGAAGCTCGTCTACTCCGTTATCGTGAAATCGGATATCCACACCATTCAGTGCAAGCGGATGACACATCGGAATCCAGTCAGACGTTTTCTTCGCCCCCTGAATGCCCGCAATCTGAGCTACCGCCAGAACATCCCCTTTGCCGATGCGTCCATGGCGAATGGCCTCAAGTGTCTCCGGGTTCATCGTGACTTTCGTAACCGCAACAGCGGTACGCACCGTCACATCCTTACCGGATATGTCTACCATTCTGGCCCGTCCCTGCTCATTAAAATGAGTCAGCTTCCCGCTTGAGGACTGACTATTATTCATTTCTGAGTTCAATCACATCACAACCCTTTATTCGATATGTACTATACCTTCGGGCGTTATCAACAGATCCAGCCGCAGATCAAGCGGGTCCATCGGGATGTCCGACTCCAGCTGGCCCGGCAAGACCAAAGCTGCCATGAGCGGCCTTTTCCCCTGCTTGGCACAGTGCTGATCGAGACGCTCTGCAAAGCGGTCATAATAACCGCCACCATATCCGATGCGACCTCCGTCAAGGTCGTAACCCAGCCCGGGTACCAGCACCAGATCGATATCCGGCCAGCGTTCGGGCGGCAATACTTCGCAGGATGCTTTAGGTTCAGGTATACCCCAAATGCCCGGTTCGATATCCTGAGGCCCCCTCACTCGCCGCAGCTCCATGCGAGGCGGATCAGCAAGCACCTTGGGCGCAAGCATGACATCCCCCTTTTTCCATCCCTCTTCAAAAAGAAAAACGGTAGATGCCTCACTTCCATACGACAGATAGCTGAAAATCATCAGAGACCCGGACACCTGTCTGTCCGGGTTCAGCCGCAGACGGTCCAGCTCTCGCTTCAACCCGTCATTTATCCGGGTGACCGCTTGCTGACGCATCTGCTCGTCCATTCGTTCACGCATCTGTCTCAGCCGGGCCCTGAGCTGCTTCTTCTGTTCCGCATGATCCTGCATAATGCTGACTAACCTCCTGTTGATCTGGAAGGTAAATAAAATCATTCAGTTCATTGCGCTTATATGTTATGACAAGATGTCATCTGGATGATCAGCTTGAAATGATTCATTTTCTGCAAAATGCTCATGGTATAACATGTCTTCTTTCAGTTTATCATTGATTGACCAAAAAGACTACAAGCCCGCTTCGTTCCCAATCGGTGCATTTGCTCTGTATTTCATGTAAACTGGGAGGTAAGTGTCCAGGACGTGTCTTGAGACACGCCCTAATCAAGAACTCGACCTATGGAGGAACTTAATTCTATGTTGCTGCAAGTATCCGGAATTATTAAACGTTTTGGTGTCGATCCCATTCTGGACGGCGTAAACTTACAAATATTAGAACGCGAGCGTATCGGCCTCGTTGGTGTGAATGGTGCAGGTAAATCTACATTGCTCAAAATTATCGCTGGTGAGATGTCCTATGATGGGGGACAGATTTTCAAATCCAAGGAAACCACGCTTGGTTACCTCGCGCAAAACAGCGGTTTGCAGTCAGAACGCAGCATCTGGGATGAAATGATGCATGTCTTTGCACATCTGACCCAGGCCGAAGCAGAGCTCAGACAGATGGAGCATGATATTGCCGATCCTTCCATGATGCAGGATGAGAAGCAATATGCCGACCTGCTGGAGCGTTACGCAAGACGCTCGGACTGGTTCAAGGATCACGGCGGGTACGAGATGGAAACGCGCATTCGCAGCGTGCTGCACGGGATGGGCTTTGGTGAATTCTCTCCTGATACCCCGATTGGTACGCTCAGCGGTGGTCAGAAGACCCGCCTCGCTCTGGCTCGCATTCTGCTGCAGGCTCCCGATCTGCTCATGCTGGACGAGCCAACGAACTATCTGGACATTGCTACACTTACGTGGCTTGAGGACTATCTCAGAGGATATTCTGGCGCACTGTTAGTTGTATCCCATGACCGGTACTTCCTGGACAGACTCGTGACAACCATAGTTGAAATTGAACGTCATCGCTCCAAGCGATACACAGGCAATTACAGCCGTTACATGGAGCTGAAGGCCGCTGAATACGAAAGTCAAATGAAGCAGTATGAGAAGCAGCAGGATGAAATCGCAAAGATGGAAGACTTTGTGCAAAAAAACATCGTACGCGCTTCAACCACGAAGCGTGCCCAGAGTCGCCGCAAAGCGCTGGAGAAAATGGATCGGCTCGACAAGCCGCTTGGCGATCTCAAGAAAGCCCACTTTTCGTTCCAGACTGCCGTTATGTCAGGCAAAGAAGTGCTGCGTGTAGATCAGCTGTCCGTTGCATATGACGAGGGATCACCGCTGTTCCGCAATGTGTCCTTTGATCTGCGCCGCGGGGAAACGGTGGCGTTAATCGGACCAAACGGGATCGGGAAATCAACGATGCTGAAATGTCTTACCGGAAGTCTTCGTCCTGCGCAGGGAGATATTCAGTGGGGCACCAAAGTGCAGATCGGTTATTATGACCAGGAGCAGACGGGACTTAATCCTTCCAATACCGTTCTGGAAGAACTGTGGAGTGCTTATCCGGGTATGGAAGAAGCCCGCATTCGGACGGTACTCGGCAACTTTTTGTTCAGCGGTGACGATGTACTCAAAAAAATATCCTCGCTCAGCGGCGGGGAGAAGGCACGTGTCTCTCTCTCCAAGCTCATGCTGAAGGAAGCCAATGTGCTTATTCTCGATGAGCCGACGAACCATCTGGACCTCTTCGCCAAGGAAGTGCTTGAGGCCGCGTTGATGGATTACGAAGGCACACTGCTGTTTATCTCTCATGACCGTTACTTCCTGAACAAAATGGCGGAACGAATCGTTGAACTTCATCCAGGCGGCACAGAGCAATATCTCGGCAACTATGATGATTATGTGGAGAAAAAACAGGAGCTGGAGGAGATTGCACGCGAAGCAGCAGAGGCTCGTCAGGCAGCTTCAAAGTCGCCTTCTCCAGCAGCAAATGCCAATTCAGCAGCATCCGAGAAATCTGGCGCAGCCTCCTTCGAAGCGGACAAGCAAGCGAAACGGGAGGAGCGGAACAGGCAGCGCAGACAGGAAGCACTGGAGCAGCAGATTGCAGAGCTTGAATCGAAAATTACTGCCTTGGAAGAACAGATGGCCCTGCCGGAAGTTTATCAGGATTATATGAAGTTGCAGGAGCTTCAGCAGTCCACCGAGGAGCACAAAACCCAGCTTGCACAGGCATATGAAGAGTGGGAAACGCTCGCTATGGGTTAGTTAGGAGCTCAGGTCGTAATCAGAGCTATGACAAGGATCTACGTGAATCAAAAAAACAAACGAATGAGGCTCAGCGTTACATTAGTAACGTTGGGCCCTTTTTGATTAACAGTTCTCCTCATGTTTTCACATTTGTCAAATCCTCTCGATTTTCGTAAAATAAATTCCTGGGGCTATGCTCCTCTTTTATCCACATGCCAGCGAGAAACCAATGCCTTGTTTTCATGTAATTAAACATTGGTAGAATAAGCTTTTCATGAAAAAACCATATTTATCCACTATTTTATCCACATTATCCACAGTCTTGTGGATAAAACAGCTGCATTCTATCCCCTGCATAAGACCTGTTTCGAAAACATTGAGTGCAGGCCTTCACCTCAGTTATCAACAATTTATACTGGATATGTGGATAACTATAATCACACCTTGACAGATTCAATTATCACATGGGGCACTCGATCATATGTATCCCAGGAAAGGAATCTTATGCACACAGCCACCACTCCCGAATTTACCATTGTTGTTCAAGCTCCTTTTTCTTCTGTACAAGTGTTCGGCTCCAATGTAGTTGCTCGCTGCACGCCAATCACACTGCTCTCCCCCTCTATGAGCGTCTGGATCATAGAAGAGGAGGAGACGGAGCAGCACGATGCTCTTTCGTCCAGATTATCGCGTATCATTGATGGATATGGTGATATTGTGGAGCGGTACGAGCTGGAGATCGCTGGCCTGACGGGCGAGTATGTGAAGCAGCTGGATCGACTGATTGATGAAGAAGAAGGTATGGATGTGCCATGGTATCGTCTGCGCGCTATGTTTTCTTTGAAGGAACACCCGTATTTTCTCTCAGCCACGGCGATGTGTTCAGCAGAAAAACTTGAAGAAATTGAACAAGCCTTCTTTCAGACACTTGCTTCATTCGAGCCTCATTCGGACTCTGGCCCGATAGAGCATGAGGAATCCAAAATACGAAATAATGAGCTCCAGGAGCACATGCTTCACGCAGCCATGGATCGGATGGAACAGATCGAACAGATCCAGAGATCAAGTCATGATTCGGAATGGATGTCTGAACTGGAAGCACAGGATAGGATGACACAGACTATTGATGTTCAGGAGCGATTTGAGCTTGCGCTGAGCCACACAGGTTTACAAGAGCATGCAGATACACTTCGCGCTATTGCCCATGCCGGATTTACTCTGGTAGAAGCAGGGACCGCCCCTGCCAATCTGTTGGGTGCTACACGCATTGGCGGTGGGCCGGATTTGCCGGAGGGTGTGGATTGGCCGCGTAATCACGAAGGACTGCACTATAACTTCCTCGCGCAGATCAACCTTTCTGATCTTCCCACGCTCACCAAACATCTGCCTTCAAGCGGCTGTTTAACCTTTATGTCGGATACCGATTTACGTGGTGGAAAAGTATTATACTCACCTGATGGCTGCAGCTGGATTCACCACCCTCTGCCAGCGGATGCAGAGGACATCGCAAGCAAGGTCATGCAGATGCTGACCTGGAGTACAGAAGAGCAACGACTTGTGGTCAGCCGGAATGAGCTGCTTGATCTGCAAGCACATACTGCAGCAGATGGCACCTTGTCCTTTGAACGTTCAGGGCAGCCTGTGCTTGCACTTGCCTCGGAATATGAGATCAGTCAGGAGCCTCAGTTGTTGCGGGTTTTCCCCACAATAACTCTTCCTTATTCCAGTCAGGTATACAGCAGCCTTGGACTGTCCGATCCGGATGAGGCCATCACAGCCCTTCGAGAACGTATGCACGTTGGCGAGGGGCCGCAGCACCAGCTGCTCGGTCATCACCGCTCAACTTCCCGTGCTGCCGAACGTGCGATCGCCTATGCGAAACAGCAAGGCTGGCAGGAGCTGACCCAGGCCGAAGACTGGTTCACCCTGCTTGCGCTGCAGTCCGGCGGCAGAGCCGGCTTTCAGTTTGAGGATTACGGCGAGTTTGTATTTATGGCAAACATCAGGGATACGATGCGTGGAGACTTCTCACGTGTGTTCACCTACCTAGAGCTGGAATAATTCATCTATCTTATCTGCCCTAGTAAGCTCTGATAAAAAAAATAAATTACACAAGCAAATTGCAGATTGCTTGAATCGAGTAGGAGGCTACCCATTAGTTGAGTAGCCGACCTCTCACACCACCGTACGTACCGTTCGGTATACGGCGGTTCAACCGCTTGCGTGC
>NZ_JACHKG010000059.1:0-7956 GCF_014203995.1 Paenibacillus sp. JGP012
CATGATACTTTAATTATAAGCGAAAAAGGTACAGTCTCCACAATTTTCTTGAGAGCTGTACCTTTAACATGGAATGGACTTTTTCAGTGGCCTCCCCTGTGACAGCCTCTTTTTGCTGTATAACACACTGACACTGACCTACCGTGTCATGTAGTTTCAATGTTTTATTCAGCCTGAGACAAGGGAGCTGCTTTAACGATGAGAATTCAATCATTGTCTTTACGTGATGAAGATACGTTAGGCCAGTTGTGGAGACTGCAGCATATGGCTTACCGACTGGAAGCAAAGATCATCGGATTTCAGGATATTCCGCCTTTGCTGGATACGATGGCAACCTTGCAGAACTGTGGAGAAACCTTCTACGGATGCGTGGACGACGGGGATGGGGAACTGCTTGGTGCGGTCGCCGTGGCAGAGGAAGAAAAAAACACACTGACAATCACACGTATGATGGTTCATCCCGACCATTTCCGTAAAGGTATTGCTGCTTCACTTATGCAGCATGTTTTTGCAGAGCATCCGCATCTGCCTCGTTACATCGTTTCTACAGGCACACGTAATCAACCCGCAGTGAATCTGTACAGACGGTTTGGCTTTGAACCCGTGGAAGCGATACAGATTGCACCGGGAGTGGAATTAACGACATTTCATAAGAATAAGCTTTAAGCATGTGAACAACTTAGGGGGGAACTATAACGTTGAGCGGTCCTTGGTTTATTGATGAATGGCATATTTTACTTCGTTTACTGCTGGCCATGCTGCTTGGCGGCCTTGTCGGACTGGAACGTGAGCGTTCCAATCATGCAGCCGGACTTCGAACGCATATTCTGGTTTGTCTTGGGTCAGCACTGATTATGATGCTGTCTATTTATGGTTTTAAAGATTTTGCACATGAATTAAACGTAAGGATCGACCCGGCTCGTCTGGCCACAGCGGTAATTACCGGCGTCGGCTTCCTGGGAGCAGGAACGATACTTTTCACAGGTAAATCCATTACAGGGCTTACAACGGCAGCTTCGATCTGGGTTGTCGCGGCGATTGGTCTTGCTGCAGGTGCGGGTTTCTTTTTTGCCTCCATCGTTTCGACTGTGCTTGTGCTCCTGAATCTATGGGTGTTTAATAAACTAGAGCTAAGATATTTACGAGGTAACAAGCTGCATGTGATTACGCTTCATACGTTGTCCGAGCCTGGCACCTTAGAGAAGGTATCGTCTTTTATGGAGCAGGAGAAGATTAAAATTCGTAAAATTACAGTTAATGAGCAGGATCTTTCTTTTGCAGAGGTCACACCTGTCGAACCGAAAATAGAAATTGTGCTGCACGTTCAGGTGCCGCATGAATTTAAAACGATCCAAATGGTCTCCAAGCTGAGACAGTGGGAACACATGACCAAAGTCTCTATTGAATAAAGAAAATCTCAACCCTCATTGAATAAAAGAAAACCTGAACCCTCCAAAGGCAGGAATGGCGGAGGGTTTTTCTCGATATCCATTTTTCTTCCAGTTACTCTTGTGGCGCTTTAGGGTACTATCTAACCAAATGCACGATGAGCGGAAGTGAACATTTTCCGGGGAAAGGAGCAGCTTATGAAGAAAGGGCAAACAGACGGCAAGCGAACGGGAAGGGCTAGAAAGCCCAAAAAGGTGAGAAATAAAACGCATAAATTCATTGCGGGGCTGCTTGGTGCTGTCATTCCGGGATTGGGACATATTTATTTGCGGCTGTACATGCGCGGTTTGACTTATATACTGCTTGTATTACTTGATTTATCTGCTTTGCTGTACTTCTCGTCCATTGGCATACAGATCAATGTGCCGCTGCTAATTCTGCTCGCTCTTTGTATTCCGGTCATTTATTTCTACAATGTTTATGACGTGCTGCAATCGGCTGACTGGGTCATGATGCGCAGGCGGCGTGGTGTGACACAAGCAAGCATGGACAAGCCGGTGTCCGGTGAACGCCCAGAGCGGGAGCGAATGATGGTATGGGAGCGAGGCATTTCGTCTGGACTTTTACTTATTGCGGGCGGAGCGCTGATGGTGCTGTTTTTCCGCAAACCACGCTGGTTTCAGGAGCTGATCGCGATGTACGGAGCATATTCCTTCGCAGTTCTCATGATTGCAGGCGGCTTGCTGCTGTTCGGCCGGGAAATCTGGGTTATGCTGCGCAGGAAGAAAACATAGGGTAATCGTGCAGGGAGGGAAAGGAATGAACCGTAAAATCCGGGTTGGACGATATACGGCTGCGGCCTTGATTACAGCGGTCGGTGTACTGCTCATTTTGGATAAACGGTGGGGAACAGACTACTTATTTGAGGTCGTGGATTGGTGGCCCTTTTTACTGGTCAGCTTCGGTGTAGAGTGGATTTTGTTGTTCCTGTGGATACGCAGTAGAGGCAGACGAGATTCGGAGCATATATCTGCATTAGATGAACCTCAAAAAAGACGTTTTAGACCCGATGCCAAGGGCATTCTGGCTTCTTTGATTTTGACAGCTTCCGTATTTATTGTGACCGAGCAGGATCACTACATGCATTTATGGAATCGGGTAAGTCTCAATTTGGGAGCCGCTTCAATGGATTATAGCCAGGCTGCCGGATATATGGAGGATAAGGGTGTCGTTGGGGTGCCTGTACGGATGGATACTTCCGATATCGTGGTAGAGGGGGTAAACGGAGATATCACACTTCAGCGCGGAGAAACGGATGAGATCAAGGTGAAAACGGTGGTCTGGGTGGATCAGGCATCTGAAGTGCAGGCCAAGGCGGTAGCAGCGGCATCCTTTGTTGAGGTCGAAGGTGACAAGGTTATTCGTATCAAAACGACAGGAAAAGCATATGGTGACAATGAAAAAACACAACCGCGCATGAATATGACCATTACCGTTCCGGATGATCGTCGTTTCAACCTGGATATTCGAACGTCCAACGGTGCGATTTTGTTAAACCGTCCTGAGGCGATCAAAACGATTGTTGCCGAGACGGGCAATGGAAGAATTCGTATTAACAATGCGGTCGGTGATATTACGGGCAAGACGCTGAACGGGGACGTGATAGTAGCCAACGCAACAGGCAATGTAGATATGGATAGCAATCGGGGGGATATGAAGGCACGCGGCGTTTCGGGAGATGTGGATCTGACGACACAAGTCGGAAGCATCAGCATTACAGACTCCTTTGGCGAATTTATCGCTGAGACACGAAACGGAAATATTACGCTGGATAGTGCCAATCTCGGCGTCAAAGCCCAGTCATTAAATGGCAGCATTCATATTGTCTCCACCAAAGTCGGGGGAGATTGGGATGTGTACAGTGCCGTTGGCGCAATTAACATTGTGATTCCCGAGCGCGGTGATTACAGCTTGACCGGCTCCAGCAGTTACGGAGATTTGCGAACGGATATGCCATTCAACGTCAAGAACAAAACGATCGAAGGGCAGCTGGGCGAAGGAGAGTACAGGATCAAAATTGAAGGTAACAGTGACCTGACCGTTCAGCGGAATGCAGAAGTTCCCGGTTTGGAAAATAATTCAACTGACTCGCAGGATGCTAACGGAAACGGGGGAGAAACGACGGATTCAGGTCCGAATGCCACCCCGGATACAGCGGATGACCCCGCATCGTCGCGTTGACAATAAACTTGCAATCGCCGTACAATAAATGTACACTGGCAAGGTTACACGACCAGTCAATGAAGGTTGAGACGTCCACAGCCAATCAAAGGTAGGGCGTCCACAGAATGAAAGGTAAGGCGGTGGGCTTTATGGCAACACGTGTCCAACATGCGTTGGAACAGCTCAAAACGACCGGTGTCCGTATTACACCCCAGCGTCATGCCATATTAAACTATTTAATGGAATCCATGGGGCATCCGACAGCTGACGAGATTTACCGGGCGCTCGAACCCCAATTTCCGAGTATGAGCGTGGCGACCGTATATAACAATCTGAAAATGTTTCTGGAAGCCGGTATGGTCCGGGAACTGACTTACGGAGATAATTCAAGCCGTTTTGATGCCAATGTGACGGATCATTATCATGTGATATGTGATCAATGCGGCAAGATTGAAGACTTCAGCTATCCTTCGTTAAAGAGCGTTGAGCTTCAAGCTGCTTCAAGTACGGGATTTGAAGTGCATGGTCACCGATTGGAAGTATATGGCGTTTGCAAAAGTTGCAGGGATCAATAGAGATGAATTACAATATTGACGTGTGGAATTCAGTATGGATTCTTCACGTTTTTTATTTTTACAGGCAGTTGAAACGAGACACAAACAATATAATGGTTTAAACATTGGTCTTTATGGGTTTTTTACTATCAAGATGGAATTAACGGAGGTAGTCGTTTGGGTAGAAAAAGCAAATATACACGTCGTAAACGACGTTCATTTTGGCCGGGATTACTCGGAGCTTGTCTTGTGGCTGGCGGTGCCTATTGGCTTATAACCAGTCTTTGGTTGAATAAGGTCTATGAAGACCCGGATTGGCTCGGAAGAAATCAGCCTATTTTTGTAGATGGACAGCTTATGGATGAGGAAGCCCTGGGCACAGGCAATCAGCTTAAACTTCCGGTGAAGGTGCTGCAAGAAACGATTGATCCAGGGATCAGATACGAGCCTGACTCGGGGGATATCATTATTGCTTCGCCGCAACGTGTGCTTCATATGAAAGAAGACAGCACCAAGGCAGAACTGAATCATCAAGATTATCCGCTGAAAGTGAAGCCGGAGGTCCAGGCGAAGGAAGCGTATATTCCTCTTCAACCTCTGAAAGAGGTGTATGGCCTGAGCGTACAGGAGGACACTACTACAGGTGCAGTGATTCTGATGCGTGGTGGAGATACGATACAATATGCATCGATTGATACCCAATCGTCGGATAAGGATAAAACGGTCCCGTTATATAAACGCGGCGATGAAACCTCGCCCATTCTCACCGATATGCAGCAGAACACGAGAATACGCGTATGGCAGACGGGGAAGGATCAAAGCTTTGTACAAATGGATAACGGTTATGCCGGTTATGTGAATAATGACTATGTTGTTCTGGGTGAGAAAAAAACGCTGGATACCCCGAAGTTCACACCAACTGCCGCGGAGAAAAAGTGGAAAAACAAACCGGTCAATCTGGTCTGGGAAGCAGTCTACAATCGTCAGCCGGATGTAAGCTCAATCGGGAAGATGCCAGGTGTTAATGTGGTAAGCCCGACATGGTTCCATATTACGGATGGCAAAGGAACAGTGAAAAGCAAGGCAGATCAATCTTACGTTAATTGGGCTCATCGTTCAGGGATGGAAGTATGGGGACTGATGGATAACAGCTTTGATCCGGACATTACGAAGGACGCACTCTCTACCTACGCCAAGCGTACACACATCATTGAACAGATGCTGGCCTATGCTCAAACGTACAGACTGGATGGCATTAACATTGATTTTGAAAATGTGTATACCGATGATGGGGCCAACGTGACCCAGTTTGTTCGTGAAATAAAGGCGATGGCTCGCATTCATGGACTGATCTTATCCGTAGATGTTACGCCAAAATCGAATAGTGAAATGTGGTCTGCCTTTTTGGATCGGCGCGGATTGGGAGAATTTGTTGATTATATGATGGTGATGGCGTATGACGAGCACTGGGCAGCCAGTCCCAAAGCAGGCTCCGTAGCCTCGCTTCCATGGACGGAGTCTTCGGTGCGGCGCATCTTGGAAGAAGATGAGGTGCCTGCGGACAAGCTGGTTATGGCGGTTCCCCTGTACACACGCATCTGGACTGAAAAAGCGAATGAACAAGGGGAGATTAAAGTATCCTCCAAAGCTGTAGGAATGAACACTGTGCAGGAACTGATCAAGGAGAAGAAGCTTAAACCTGTGCTTGATCAGGCAAGCGGACAGAACTACGTGGAATACAAGGAAGATGGAGCTGTTCAAAAGATCTGGATTGAAGATGCGGTATCCCTGCAAGCAAGAGTAGAGCTTATTGCTTCGCTGAAGCTGGGCGGAGTGGCAGCATGGAACCGAAGCTTTGCCAATGCATCTTCATGGGAAACGCTCAAGCAAGCGGGTTACTCTAAATGATGTTGAACTGATCGTTTTATTATTTTATTTAACGCTAACAAGAAGAAGGTCCGGTATAGTATACCGGGCCTTCTTTATTTTTTATTGGCAGGGGGCGTAATGTAAAGCTATTCGGTAGGTGCAGCGGGAGGGGAATTCGTTTCAATAGGCGTACTCATCGTAGTGGCTTTGCTTGGGTCCATCGTAAGGATCGTATGACAAAACATGCAGCGATCTGTCTTGCCCAGCATTTTGGTTAACTTCCCGCATTCCGGGCAATCGACCTGTACTGCGCTGGTTGAGAGCATTCCGGCCCAGAAATAAATGATTAAACTGCCAAGCATAGCGACAAGCCCTATAACCAGTCCTACAGCTGCGATGACTTTCCCGGCGTGACCCCAGAACACAATTCCGGCTGTACCCAGGATCATTAGGCCCATGCCTAGCATGGTTAAGAGTAATCCCCAAGTGCGAAAAGCATTAATTTTTGCTGATTTAAAAATCATGAAAAATGCTCCTATCGTATGAGTAGTATTGGACTCGAAAAAGAAGGAAACGTTGTACTTCATGTAGAATTACATTATAACTGACTTGGCGCCATTCTGCCATGAATTGTATAAATTGTATGGAGGGAATCGTGGAATTAAAGAACCTTGCTTTTTTGTCTGAACAGTCGGAAGAGACAGGGGCAGTTGGGGCTATCGCTTATTCCCATCCGGGAGAGCGATTCCACGGCTCCCTGATTCAGGATTTTGACTTGCTGGTATTGATTGTCCTCAATACAGATCAATCCACATTAACTGTTGAACATTACAGATACGGTGATCTTCGTTATCAGTTGATCTATGCCAGCTGGTCTGAATTGCAGATTACTGCGGTTACAGGAGAGCACTATAATCTCATGCAATGCCTGATTGAAGGGGAAATCATCTGGGAAACGGATGATCAGATTACTCAACTGCGTGAAGAATTGTCTTCATTCGGCAAAGAGTTGCGGGAGCAAAAGCTGTTTCATGAGTTCACCAGTTTTCTGAGAATGTACGTTGAAGCCAGGCGTCATATGCAGCAGGGCCATGTTGTGGATGCGTACTATGATGCGCTGAAGGCTCTGGGGAACTGGGCCAGAATTGTACTTATTGAGCAAGGCATGTACCCTGATCATGCCGTCTGGACTCATATACAGCAGTTGGATCGTGCACTGTGGAAACTCTATCAGGAGCTTACCGTAAGTTCCGAAACGCTGGAACAGCGGGTGGAGTTGGTTTTGCTAGCGTGCGAGTTTTCGGTTATGTCCAAAATGGGAGAATGTTCCGAACTTCTACTGCGGGTGATCAGAAGCCGGAAAGAACCGTGGAGTATTCATGAACTGGTTCATCATCCTCAACTGAGATTTGTGCGAGAGGATCTTCCGCTTGTACTTCGTAAACTGGTGCTTCGTTCTATTGTAAAGGAATCTGCGGGTTGGCCCTCTCTTGAAGGGGAAGGGCGTGAAATTCGCTATTGGATTGAAGCATGATATGCTCAAACATTTAAAATGTGATGTATAGTATAAAGGAGGGGAAACCTTCCTTTTTTGTTTGTTTAATAATTTATAAGTTTGGTGTTGACTCTTGTCTGATGAATGTGGTACATTATATTTCGTTCCCCAAATGAGTGAAACAACCATTTGTTTGAGGAAAAGTGAAGAACAAGCAATGTTGAAAAAAAGAATTTCAAAAAAAAGTTCTTGACGAAAATAAACGAAATGTGTTACATTATTCAAGTCGCCGCCGAAACTTGGTTGAGACGGAATGAAGTAAATAAATCATGTTTGATCTTTGAAAACTGAACAACGAGTGAGTAATGATCTTGCTTGCAAGATCAACAATGAGATTAACAATCTCGTCAGATTCAAAATGAGCTT
>NZ_JACHKG010000060.1:0-3098 GCF_014203995.1 Paenibacillus sp. JGP012
CCATGATACTTTAATTATAAGCGAAAAAGGTACAGTCTCCACAATTTTCTTGAGAGCTGTACCTTTAACATGGAATGGACTTTTTCAGTGGCCTCAATCGCGGATTCGGTCTCTTTTTTATAATTATCGTTAATGTCGTATTGACAATATCAAAATCATTTGTTATCATTTCGATAATATCAAAACGACATTATTATGAAATGAGAATGAGCCATGTTTGGATTCCGATTCGTAAAGTTTCAACCCAGTGAGTATGTAATGAAGGTGAAGAACGGCAGAGTGCAGCGCGAGGGCGTAGGGTTATCGTTTTATTATTATGAGCCGACGACTTCGGTGGTTGTGCTGCCTGTATCATCGGTCGATGTGCCCTTTATGTTTGAAGAGATTACAGCGGATTATCAGACGGTTACTGTGCAGGGTCAGCTCAGCTACCGCATTATGGATTACAGCAAAATTACCAAGAGCCTGAATTACACGTATAATTTACGCAAAAATCAATATATGTCGGATGATCCCGGAAAGCTGGATCAGCGTGTCATTACGATCGCCAAAGTGCTCACCAAAAAATATCTGGAGCAGCTGCCGCTGAGAGAAGCGATTCAGTCGAGTGAACGGCTCGCCAGTAGCATGAAGCGTGAGGTTACGCAGCATGAAGAGCTGGAGAAGCTGGGTGTTGAGCTTATGAATTTGTCGATTCTGGCGATCTTGCCCAATAAGGAAACGATGCGTGCATTGGAAGCACAGGCGAGAGAGGAAATTCTGCGTCAGGCAGACGAGGCGTTGTATGTGCGGCGGAATGCTTCCATTGAGCAGGAGCGGCGAGTGAAGGAAAATGAACTGAACACCGAAATCGCTGTGGAAACGAAGCGACAGCAGATTCGGGAAACGCAATTGCAGGCAGAGCGCTCGGTGAAGCAGAAGCAGAACGAGATGGAGCAGGAGCAGCTCCAGTTCAATACAGCGATGGAGGAACGCAAGCAGCAGCTGATTGAGCTTACCATAGCGAATCAGAATGCCGAGGCAGATGCGAAGGCCTATGAGATTGCGGCTGTCATGAATTCGCTTCAGCATGTGCAGCCGAATGTATTGCAGGCGATGGCGAATATGGGCATGAATTCGGATAAATTAATTGCACTTGCGTTCCAGGAACTGGCCGAGAATGCGGGCAAGATCGGACAGCTTAACATCTCGCCAGATCTGCTGCAGGGTCTGATGTCACCAGCAGAAGGCAGAGGCAAAGGAGGTGCGGCACGATGATTCTCGGATGGGACAAACAAACGAATCTATCCGCTTCCAGAACAAGGCTTACACGATCCAGTCGAGTTAGTCAGAACGTGTCAGGCAATCAAGCCAATCTGGTGAAACAAGTCATTGAGACCGGTCAAAAAGTCAAAGAAATGAACACAGATTATCCTCAAGTCAAAGGGAAAGCGGGAGGCGAAATCACAGATGGTTAACATAAAAGAACCCATGAGTGAGCACAAATTAGTTCTGGTCAAACGCAGAACCCGGCTGGAGGAACTGATTGTACGGTACAATACCGTACAGCAGGCCCAGTTCTACATCGAACGTCTTGGTGCGGATTTTAGCGATTACATCGAAGAAGACCGGCGTTACCGACAATCGATACAGCTTGCTCAGCAGCAATTGAGTCAGCTTGGACGAGTCCAGATGATTGACCGGGAACATGTGCCGAATTTTATATTTGGAGAGCAAGATATTGTCGTGGTGGTCGGGCAGGATGGCCTGGTTGCCAATACACTGAAATATGTTACCAAGCAGCCGCTGATTGGTGTGAATCCAGACCCGATGCGGTGGGACGGGGTGCTTTTACCTTTTACAGTCGAGGATTTAAGCTTTATCGTTCCTGATGTGATTCGTAGGCAGCGCGCGCTTAAGGAAGTCACGCTTGCCAAGGTTGAGCTGAATGACGGACAGGTTTTGTACGGTGTCAATGACCTGTTTATTGGACGTAAGACACATGTATCGGCCCGTTATGAGGTACGTCTGGGAACAAGGAGCGAACATCAATCCTCCAGCGGAATCATCGTGTCCACAGGCATGGGATCGACAGGATGGTTCAAAAGTGTGCTCGCAGGTGCTTCAGGCATTGTAGGTTCTGCAGCCTGGCAGCAGCTAAGCCTTACCGGGAACGGGGAAGCGGCATCGGCAGCCGAGTCAGCAGGAAGCACGAATACGAGCGGATTTACGTGGGATGCCCCTTATTTGTACTATACAGTCAGGGAGCCGTTTCCGAGCCGCACCACCGCGGCCAGTCTCGTATTTGGACAGATTCATGCTAAGCAGCCGCTGCACATTATTTCACAGATGCCGGAGGATGGGGTTATTTTCAGTGACGGTGTGGAGCAGGATTTTCTGGAATTCAATTCTGGTGTGCATGCCACGATTGGCCTTGCCGAGAAGAGAGGGCGTCTCGTGATATGAACACGTTTCTTCTATTATAATATTGATCTGTACTATATTTTCGAATATATCAAAAGACGGTAATTCAATCGGTGCACCGCAGCCTGCGTTTTCTTGATTTGAATCAAGGAGATGCAGGTTTTTTCACGTTAAGATGAATACATAACCAGAACAAATACAGGAGGATGATGATCATGAGTATCACGTCATTACAAGAAGTTAAAGCATACAGTACGGAACGTTTCACGAAACGGGTGTTGTCTCAACAAGGAGGCGGTGTAACCTTCGTGCTTCATTTTCTGCCAGGGCAACAGCTTCCCGTTCACAAACATCCCGGTGCAGACCTTACACTGCTCGTTGTTGAAGGCAAAGGCACTCTGATGCTGGACGGAAAGGAGTGCGAGATTCAAACAGAAGATGTGGTGTCCTGCGGAGGGGAGACTGAATTTGCGTTCCATAATACGAGTGATGAGGAGGTTCGGTTGTTTGTGGTACTGAGCAAAGTGCCGGAAGCTTCGTACGCCAAGGATATATAATATAAAAATAAAATAGATCGATTATTGGAAATTGCAGGCTCCGACGAGGCCACTGAAGAACTAGCAGTTTTTCTACAGATGTTATTTAGTTTACAGAAAAGAAGACATTCGTACCGAATTTCGGAACGAATGTCTTCT
>NZ_JACHKG010000061.1:0-2360 GCF_014203995.1 Paenibacillus sp. JGP012
ATGGAACCGCCACCTTTCGGAGTTTGTAGGGGTACAAACATTTTACCGAGGTTGCGGTTCTTTTTCTACCTTTTATTGGTTATTCAACACGCGTGCTGAGGAAACGTTAACTGCTTTTATTAATATTCTTGAAGTTGCTAATGAACAATCCCTTAAAATTGAGTTTGATTTAGAAATATATGAAAATAAAATCAAGCGATTTTATTTAGATGAAGGCTGCAATTCACGGGTTATAACGCATAGATATATGTTGTTTAATTATGAACTTGCAAAGTACAAATGCAATAGCCAAGATTACCAAAACGGTGTAGATATAATACTTTATAACTTATCTCTTTCCTCATTGAACCAAGACGATCACATGACAGTAAAATGTGTTGATTTATACGGAACTTACAGACAGCAAGCTAGTTTGTCTCAGCAAGAGACGTATTCACAATTATTTAAGAAGATAAATATTAAATAAAATAAACAGCCTATCTGCTTTTGAGGTAGGCTGTTTTGTGTTTTGAGAAAGGATTAGGTAGAGCGCAATGCCTTTTCTAAAGATTTGTTTTTACAATATTATGCAAAACATAATATGTTCTAAAAAGCACTTGTAGTTATGAGCGATACTAAATAGCTTACTCATATTAAATGTTTTTCTAGAATGTCCTAGAGGGGTACATGCCATGAGAGAACTAAGTATCTTGAAAGACCAAATCGAGCAAGGTCGGCAAGAGTTGAGTCGCTTGGTAGATCAATATGGAATCCCGAATGTGAAAGTGCTTGAGCAGTCTATGGTATTGGATGAGCTAATTAATGAATATAATCGATTTGCTTTAGGAGCGAGCATCAGCAACAAGATTGGTGAAACTAACGAAAAACGTAGTCATGCTTCCGATGATAAGGATGTGTCTTATCAAAAGTTAGGCTATGGAAACTAGCTTAGTATTCATAAAAAGTATATTTAAATTTATTTTGAAAACAATTATATGATTTTTTTGGGCCCATTCTCAATTATAGAATCGGAGGTGATCTTATTGTAACGAAGCGGGTAATCTATGATCTATGTCGATAAAGAGTAGTTCTAAACTCAGTGATAGTAATATACATTAAGGGAGGACTTAATAATGAAAAAAGTTTCAACTGTTCTTATGGCATTCATACTCTTTCTTTCTTCGTTATCTCTTAGTAAGGTTTATGGTGAAGATATTGATTCAGATTTGAACGCTGAATTTTTGGATAAAATAGGATATTCACAAGAAAACTCTTTAACTAGCATTACTACAGATATCACAAAATATGCTCAGTTGGGATTTTCATCAGAAGAAGTAGGAGAGCTTACAAACGAAACGATTGATTATCTTGATAATATAGAAGGAGAATTAATCGGTGCTGATCGAAAATATATGGAATTTAGACCTAATGGAACTGTTGAAGAGATATCAGAACGGGATTTTGAAAAACGTGAAGTTGAACAAAAACTACAACAACAGGTAGAAAATTATTTTTCAACTAATAGCATATGTACTATTACTCAATCAGGTTGTCGTGATAATGAAATTACGAGTAATTGGATGCAGCTAACAACAACTATATCCAAAATAAATAATACTAACCCTCAAGAATATCTAATCAAACATGATTTTAAGTGGTTAAAAACTCCTTTTTATAAGTATAAGGATGCAGTTGGAGTAGCTCATCATACTAGCTTGACACCAATCCAGAATAGTGAATATTTGACATATTCAATGGACTCGTATTACTCTAGAAATATAATTATTGGTGCTGGGCCATGGACAAGTGACGGAATTAAAAATATTCACTATGGTTCAGCCAATGATAAGACTGGTGGCATTGGATTTGAGTTTCCTTTACAAAACGATTCTGCTAGTCTTGTTAATGGTAAGCAGCATAGATATGAAAATCATAGAGGCACAGTTCTTTATCGAGCTATAAGAAACAACAGCTCATTTACACATGGAGATCTTTCAGGACACTATATTCATACAGAGTCTGGGATTTCTGGATCTTTAGGAGTTGATGCTAAAGGCACTGGTTCGTTTTCAATAACACCAACTGTTAAACAGGATGCTGCGATTCAGACTGGAGTTTCTTTTAAATATTAGAGGGGTGAGATTTAATTGCAAATAGTCATTATTGCTCTCCTAATAGTAATTATCATCTTTTTATTTGTCATCAATGAAAAACTTCCACCACGCAATTATGTAGAGGAAGCTATTCGAAGAGACGAACAGGCTAAAAAAGAAACATAATTAATAAATCACGCGTGTTGAATAACCAATAAAAGGTAGAAAAAGAACCGCAACCTCGGTAAAATGTTTGTACCCCTACAAACTCCGAAAGGTGGCGGTTCC
>NZ_JACHKG010000062.1:0-2292 GCF_014203995.1 Paenibacillus sp. JGP012
GAACCGCCACCTTTCGGAGTTTGTAGGGGTACAAACATTTTACCGAGGTTGCGGTTCTTTTTCTACCTTTTATTGGTTATTCAACACGCGTGATTCGTTTCATAAAAATGCAATGCTGAATTAATCATCTCACTTAAACTTTGTCCATTAATCCATTGGTTAACTAGAAGGGCATAATATTTCAATGAATTTTTGTTAGCTATATCGTTTTTACTTTCGTTTAATCCCCAGTTGTATTTATCATGTAACAGTTCTAAGGCAGCAATACAGTTGTTGTAATTAATTTCACTTGGAAGTTGAATTTTTTCTTCATATGATTGAGATCTAACTATAAATTCGTAGACATTATTTTGTTGCCTAACCATAATCGATTGATTATTGTTTAACACTTCGAAGGGCACCGTTAGATCCTTTATGCTCTCTTGGGCTTTAGAAAGCACATCCATTTTCCCATCTTTATACAGTTTGTTAATAACCGGACTTTTATATTCATCATTTTGTTCCAATGAATCAATGCTTATAATGTTGGCTATATATTTAAGCACTTCTTTTTCTGCTTCTGGAGAGTCAATTTGTTTATCTGACAATAGTTGCTCTATATTCTTTTGATTCTTATCTAATTGATGAGTAACATTCACTTGCAAGTTGGTAGTTGATTTACCATCTAATTCCTTTAAATTTTTCCAATCTTTATTTTCTTCCCTAATACAGAATACGTTACCAAACAACTCGTAATTTAACCTTCCAGCTCTACCAGCTAAGTTCCAAAAATCAATTTTCGACATTATTGATTTATGCTTTTTATTATTTAAAATAAATATATTCTTAGCTGGCAAATTCACCCCTTCTAACAATGTGGAGGTACAGAATAAATACTTTATCTTACCTTCCTTAAAGAGTTTCTCCACTTTATTTCTGATAACTTGTGGCAAATTTCCAAAATGAAATGCTACTCCAAATTCTAAACACTCAGCTAGATAATAATCGCTATGAATCATCTTTCTGATTTCCAAAATCAAGTTATCCAATTGAGCATTCCTATTTTTCTGTGAATCTATGGTGCTTTTTTTCAAATAATCGACGAAAGCTTTTGCTTTATTAATTGTATTTTCAACTGAATTACAATAAATAACATTTGATGTTAATTTACCAATAAAGTAAATGATTTCGTTTGATGTTGAATACTTATCAACAGAAATATCATCGAAATTGTATTTTGTACCATCATTATAGTAACTAACTCTCCCTAGTAGCAGATCTACAAAAAAAAGATTCTGCGTGACAGGAGATTCTATTGTGCTAAAAGTTTTTCTACTGGATTTTTGAAACAATTCTAAAAACGCCTCTGGATTGGAGACATTTGGCGAAGCAAAGTAAACTTTCAACTCTTTATATTTCTTTAAGCTTTTCTCTATAGATAGATACATTGTAATACTTCTGTAGTCTTTTTCAGCAGCTAACTTATGTGCTTCATCTACAAACAAGTAATTTATAACAGGGTTTTCTTTATTAGATATGTAGCTTAGTAGTCTTTCTGGTGTCATTACAAAAATGTATCGTTTTGAAAATTCTTCTTGATTATTATCATTAACAGTAGAGTTAGTTATAACTTTGTAATCAAAATCTTCTAACAAGTTTTTTAACTCATCTTTAATTTCAAACGAAAATTGATTTATTAATGCTCTAGTAGGTACCACTACCACAAAATTTCCTAGATCTCCTCCAGTTATTTTTTCACGTATGAAGGTCTTGAATATAAACGATTTGCCCATTGATGTAGGCCCAGAAAAACTATAAAAGTTCGAGTCTTTTAATCGTTCAAACAACTCATATTGTGAATCAGTAAAATATTGATCCTCAGCACCTGGAATCCTCTGTATCTCTTTTTTCACAACTTTTTCTATCTCCCTTACAAAAGGAAGTTCTACATTATGTTGCAAATTTTTAATAGCTGGGAAATTACCTAATTTGGTCAATATTGCGGTCGAATATGTTTTAAAGATAGGGTTATCTTTATAAGCTGGACTTAAAGATGCAACTATCCTATAAGCAATATTCCTATTACTATTAGAAGTAGAGTTTGATAGTATGTCACTAAACCTTAATAAGTGAACTAATTGCTTTTCATCTATAGGAGAAGGGTCATCAATTAATAATTCTGTCGATACGATATTTTTCAATAATATTTTATATAACTGCACGCGTGTTGAATAACCAATAAAAGGTAGAAAAAGAACCGCAACCTCGGTAAAATGTTTGTACCCCTACAAACTCCGAAAGGTGGCGGTTCCA
>NZ_JACHKG010000063.1:0-1913 GCF_014203995.1 Paenibacillus sp. JGP012
GTGCGCCCGGCACGGGCGATAACTTGGCGGTGAAAGTCCGCTACAGGCTTGGCAGTAGGAACTGTTAGCCAAGGGCAAGGGTGTCCGTCGCGAGGCGGAATCTGAAGGAAGCCGGAGGCAAACCCTCGGTCTGACGAACAGAAATCACATACAAGGCATGCTGGAACGGACGAGCTTGCTATACAAAGCGAAGTCCAATACTGCCCGAATTCCAGGATGTAAATGTGGCAGATGGATGAGGGGAAGGTTATCGTTCTTACCCGGGGAGGTCTCACTGACGTGAAGTAGGAAAAAAAAAAAAAAAAAAAAAATCCGAAAGACGGAGTAAAGCTTGTGGTGAGAAGTCAGCAGAGGTCATAGTACCGGAAGTTTTTTTTTCGGGAAGGACTGAACAATCGTAAGTCTTGAGTACAGACTGAAAGGAGAGTCGATGCGATGAAAGCAGAATACCGAAAGGGCTGCCGGCAAAGAGATGGCGTGGAACGCGAAGGGTATGTCGGAGCGCGGAGTATCGAAACTCGGGAAAGTAGAGAAAGAGACGGTGCAAAAGACCTGATGGAACGCATCCTGAACAGAGACAATCTGAACCGGGCGTATAAACAGGTCAAACGCAACCAAGGAGCGCCGGGAATCGACGGAATGACCGTGGAGGCAGCGTTGCCGTGGTTGCGTGAAAACAGAGAAGAGTTGCTGTACAGCATTCGGGAAGGCAGCTACAAGCCAAGCCCGGTACGGCGCAAGGAAATCCCCAAACCAGATGGAAGTGGCGTGCGAAAGCTGGGCATCCCGACCGTGATCGATCGGGTGATTCAACAAGCGATCGCTCAGCAGTTGCAACCGTTGTTCGAACCGATGTTCTCGGATGGAAGCTACGGCTACCGTCCGGGACGAAGTGCGCAGCAAGCCATTCGAAAAGTCAAAGCCTATGCGGAGCAAGGCTACGGACATGCAGTCGAAATCGACCTGTCGAAATACTTCGACACGCTCAACCATGAGCTTCTTTTGAACGTACTGCGAAAGCGAATAGGAGACAAACGTGTTATCGATCTGATCAAGAAGTACCTGAAAAGCGGCGTTATGGAGAATGGCGTCCGCCGGAGGAGCGAAAAAGGATCGCCCCAAGGAGGGCCGCTGTCGCCGCTCTTGGCGAACATTTATCTGAACGAATATGACCAGGAGATGGAAAAACGGGGTGTGGCGGTGATCCGCTATGCGGATGACATCGTTGTTCTCGCGAAAAGCAGAAGAGCAGCCCTGCGATTGATGGTATCCAGCCGAGCGTATCTGGAACAAAAGCTCAAGCTCCAAATGAACACGCAGAAAAGCAAGGTGGTCAGCGTCGTGGCGCAGAAACATTTCAAATTCCTCGGATTCGCGCTCGGGAAGAACAGAAATGGCGTATATATACGCGTCCATCGAGAGTCCCTGGCGAAGGCAAAGAAGAAGCTGAAAGAACTAACGAATCGAAGCCAAGGCAGGAGCGCGCGGCAGGTCATGGAGAACGTGAAAGTCTACATTCGGGGATGGATCGGCTATTTCTACGTAGCGGACATGAAGCGAATGCTACAAAGCTGGAATGAATGGCTGCGAAGACGAATGCGGATGTATATCTGGAAACAGTGGAAGAAGCCTCGAACAAAGGTGCAAAACCTGCGAAAGCTGGGGATACCGGAGTGGCAGGCGTACCCATGGGGGAATACAAGGCTGGGCTATTGGCGAATAGCCGGAAGCGCAGTGCTGAATCGCTCTGTAACAAACGAAAGGCTCGCACAGGCAGGATATTATGACTTTCCTGCCCAGTACGAGCGTCTTCGACAATTGCACGCAAGCGGTTGAACCGCCGTATACCGAACGGTACGTACGGTGGTGTGAGAGGTCGGCTACTCAACTAATGGGTAGCCTCCTACTCGATT
>NZ_JACHKG010000064.1:0-1620 GCF_014203995.1 Paenibacillus sp. JGP012
TTCGGAACGAATGTCTTCTTTTTATGGGTCTAAATTAGCTGCGGTTTCTAGTAGACCTTAGTCCACTAGCTTTAATATTCGTTTCAGATTTACAGCGAATATAGCCATCGCGCCTTGTAATTGCATACCAAGCAGACCCGAGGATGTGGCTACATCATACCCGTGTCCATGTTTGAGTTCACTGTTCTTTGCTTCAATTTTGTAGCGCTCTTTAGATTTTGTTTTGAAGTATTCCGTTTCCTGAAACTTCATTTGTTCCGAATGCTCTTCGGATTTAATTGTCACGGAATAGGTCTTACTCTTGGCTCCTGCTTTGTAGCAGCCTTCCTTAACCGGACAGTGCCTGCAGATCTCCACATCAAAGAAGTAGGTGTCTTGCTGGTTGTTACTGACGCCTTTCTTTCCTTGCCGAGCTTTCCGAATTGCCATGTGGCCAGCCGGGCAAACATACATGCCGGCATCTTTGTTAAACAGAAATCCATTCTCTTTCTTGCGAGCCCCTTGGGTAATTAATGGATTAAGCTTTGCTACAAGCTCAATCTCGTTCTGTTTCGTGTAGATCAGGTTATCTTTCTCCGAATATGCCATATCCCCAATTACCGTTTTCACCTGCATTCCTGCAGTTTGGCTTTTTTCGATCAGCATTTGCAGTTGCTTACCATCATTTTTTTCACCTGTCGTAATGACGGCTGCTGTTATGAGACGTTCCTCGGTCATCGCTAGATGGGTCTTATAACCGAAAAAGGCGCTATCAGCCCTCTTGTGTCCTACTCGTGCATCTGGATCTGCTGCAAGTCGCAGTTGTTCCACATCATCCTCAATTGTTTCTTTTAGAAGATTAAGCGGCTCCAGTATTTTGGGCACCTGCGGGATTCCAGATTCCTTTTCAATGAAGGTGACAAGCTTTTGGCAGTATGCGATTTCGTCTTTAAGCACGTTGTTCATGTTCTTCGTGGGCATCTTTGTTTTAACCGACTCGTCCATGGCGTAAACAGCTTTGCGCAGCTTTCGAGCACGGTCTTGTAGTATTTCTTGCGGTGATTTCTGGTTGTAACGTGCTTTCGTATGTGTAGCGTCTACAATGATAGAGTTGCTTTTTAGGATATTCTGCTCCATTGCAAGGGCTACCGTCTGACCGATAAGCATGTCGAGCAGATTCATGTCTTTCAATCGCAATTTTCGAAATTTCGTTAGAGTACTCGGGTCGATAACCGAATCTTCCGGTGCCATGCCCAGAAAATATTTAAATGACATATCGTACTTCGAACGCTCGACAATATCTACGTCAGACAGTTCAAAGATTGCTTTCAACAACAAGTATTTAAACATGCGAATGGGATTGATGGCGTTGCGTCCATTATCCAAACAGTATTTTGCTTCCAGTTCCTCATATATGAAGGAGAAGTCCACCAGTTCATTAATTTGACGGAGCATGTTGTCCTTCGGTACGACGATGTCATACAATGCCGCATAAGGGCTCAGAACCAAGGTTTGTTGTTGACGAATCATCTCGTTCACCCGCTCTCCATGATACTTTAATTATAAGCGAAAAAGGTACAGTCTCCACAATTTTCTTGAGAGCTGTACCTTTAACATGGAATGGACTTTTTCAGTGGCCTC
>NZ_JACHKG010000065.1:0-1544 GCF_014203995.1 Paenibacillus sp. JGP012
CTAGCTATGATGAACATAAACCAAGGATAGCCCTCCATATTGCTGCACTCGTAGGTTAAAATGGAAAGTGACAAAACCACCATTTCAGAGCTACACAGCAAAGGAGAGCTATCACTATGAAGTTTACCACAAAATTCATCGGTTTAGATGTGTCCAAAGAAAAAATTTCGGTTGCCATTGCAGACGAAGGCCAGGCCAAACCTCGCTACTACGGAACCATTGCCCATACGCCTGCCGCTTTGCGTAAACTCATCAAAGAGCTCGGACCAGCAAACTCCCTGTCCTTCTGTTATGAGGCAGGCCCGACAGGGTACGAAACTCACCGCTGGATTGAATCTATGGGCGCACATTGTGTGGTTATCGCGCCTTCTCTCATCCCCAAACGTGCTGGAGATCGGGTGAAAACCGACCGCCGAGACGCAGAACAATTGGCGCGTTTGTTCCGTGCGGGTGAACTCACGCCGATTTATGTGCCTGCTCGGGAGGATGAAGCTTTGCGTGAATTGGTTCGTGCACGTGAAGCCGCGAAAGAGGATGCTCATCGGGCCCGTCAGCGTGTTCTCAAGTTTTTGCTGCGCCACCAGATTCACCGGCCGGAGCACATCAAGCGGGCCTGGACGAAAAAGTACAGGGTGTGGCTGAGCCAAGTGACTTTTCCACAACCCCCCATGCAAACGGCTTTTACCGAATATCTTCATACGTTACGTGAGGTGGAGGAACGGATCGGTCGGTTGGACCAAGCGTTAATTGACGAAGCGGCCACTCATCCCAAAGCGGAAATGATTCGTATCCTGCAATCTCTTCGCGGCATTGGTTTTCTGACGGCGGTTACCCTGGTTTCCGAAATCGGTTCGTTTGCTCGTTTCTCTTCTCCGGCCAAGCTCATGGCCTACTTGGGCCTGGTTCCCCGTGAGCATTCGTCAGGAGCCAGCACCAAACGGGGCAGTCTCACCAAAACGGGAAACGGTCGTCTGCGTCGGATCTTGATTGAATCGTCCTGGAGCTACCGTCACCGACCTGCGATTAAAGGAGACCTGGCTCTCCGCTTAGAGGGCGTGTCCGCGGACGTACAGCTCATTTCATGGAAAGCGCAGAACAGGCTTCATACCAAGTACCGCCGTCTGATTTTTGGTAAACACAAGCACCCCAATGTGGCGATTGCCGCCGTAGCACGAGAAATGATGGGCTTTATCTGGGCGGTTGCACGAACCGTGGAACAGCCGAACGCACAGTAAGTCGTTTTGCATACGTTGGAGACGATCGTCACAAGGGGAAAAGGGTAAAACCCGGAGCCTTAGGCCCGGGGGTTCATGAAAAGGTTCGGGAGAGAATCCACGAGAATCGTTTGCACCAGGCTGTGTATCGGCTTGACGTGCGCTTCTAGCTTGTCCAAGCTCTCCTTGACGAAGGCATAACATGTGGTAACCAACCCACGGATAGCAGCGTGCCAACCGTCGCTCGCATATGGACCCCCGCGCTTAGGGCTTCGAAGAAATCGCAGCATATGGTGCTGGGCTTGACAAAAATGTTCATAGCAACGATTC
>NZ_JACHKG010000066.1:0-1460 GCF_014203995.1 Paenibacillus sp. JGP012
TAAAATGTACCCCTTGTACAGGACAAATTAAAAAAGGTTAGGCTGCTTCAAGCTGCTGTCTGTATCGCGCAGGCGGCAGCTTGTTTAAGTTCCATTGACCTCGATAATGATTGTAATAGATCATGTAGCTTTTCACTTCTTGCTTAACCTCTTCCAGGGTCATACATGTTTTGAAATTCGTTTCATCTTTAAAATGCCCAAAGAAGGATTCTTGTGGAGCATTGTCCCAACAGTTTCCTCGACGCGACATGGATTGACCTAGCCCCATGTTCTTCACAAGCTTTTGAAACTTTGGGTTCGTATAGTGAAATCCTTGATCCGAATGAATCAACGCATTCGAGGTGAGATGACGATGCTTTTTGAGTTGTTTCAACGTCTCCATCGCAATGTCCAAACCGAGTGAAGCAGAGACTTCATAAGCTAAAATCTCATTACTTTCAGCATCTTTAATGGTCGATAGGTAGGCTCGCTTATTTTTCCCATACGTTAAATACGTGATGTCTGTTAATAGTACCTTACCTGCAATCCCTTGCTTAAAAGCTCGATTTAACGTGTTAGGACAGGTTCGATGCTCTTGGGTGGCCTTGGCCATACGACGTGCGGGATTCGCTTTTCGAATCGGACAAACGATGTTGTACTTTTGCATGACACGACGAATTCGCTTGAGATTGTATGTGACTCCATAGTGGAGCTCCAGCGTCATTTTGATTTGACGGGCACCTTTCTTTCTTCCACGGTAATGGTAGGCTTTCAGAACGATCGCTTTTACTTTCTGATCGTCTTGTTCCTGATTTTGACGGTGTAACCGAGCATCTTTGCTACAATATTGGTAATAGCCCGAACGCGAAACTCCAGCAATTTCACAAAGAACATGCACCTTGCGTTGGAAAGGGTATGTATGCATCATCTGTTGAATCAGTTCGAATTTTTGCCGCGTACTTAGTTGGATGTCTTTTTTCTCATCTGCCTTTCGAGTTGATCGAGCTTTTTTAAGAATTCATTCTCCGCTTCAAGCCATTTCATTTTCGCTTCCAAACGGGCATATTTTTCTTCAAGACTTAATTCACGGGTCAGCGGACGGCCTGAGGCGTGTTTTCTACCGTCAGTTAATCCAGTAGGTCCTTGTTCTTGAAAAGCCATACGCCATCGATTGGAAGCCTTTCGAATCCGGGTAGCACCCAAGACGTCAAGGGGAAAGCCTGCTTCCTGAAAAATCTCACGGGGAAGCGTACCTTGACTGTATTCTTGAATAAATCGTTCTTTGAACGCATCCGTGTACGTAATAGCTTTAGCACTGACATTTTTCACATAGGGATTTCTTCTTAACTGATCTTGCTCTTGAGTTGTAAAGTGTTTTTTTGACATTCGCTTGACCACCGCTCGTTTTTTTATTCATTGTACACAAAAAGACCCTACAAGATGACCTTTTTTAAAGTGTCCATCTTATAGGGTACATTTTA
>NZ_JACHKG010000067.1:0-1418 GCF_014203995.1 Paenibacillus sp. JGP012
ATTCGCCCTATTCAGACTCGCTTTCGCTGCGGCTCCGGCTCTTCACCTTAACCTTGCACGGGAACGTAACTCGCCGGTTCATTCTACAAAAGGCACGCCATCACCCCTAAAACGGGCTCTGACTTTTTGTAAGCACACGGTTTCAGGTTCTATTTCACTCCCCTTCCGGGGTGCTTTTCACCTTTCCCTCACGGTACTGCTTCACTATCGGTCGCTAGGAAGTATTTAGCCTTGGCAGATGGTCCTGCCGGATTCATACGGGGTTTCACGTGCCCCGCACTACTCGGGATCCGTCTCGGAGAGAGCAGACTTTCAATTACAGGGCTTTTACCTTCTTTGGCGGGCCTTTCCAGACCTCTTCGTTTAACCGGCTCCTTTGTAACTCCATGTGAGACGTCCCACAACCCCAAAGAGCAAGCTCTCTGGTTTGGGCTTCTCCGCGTTCGCTCGCCGCTACTGACGGAATCACTGTTGTTTTCTCTTCCTCAAGGTACTTAGATGTTTCAGTTCCCCTGGTATGCCTCTACACAACCTATGTATTCAGTTGTGAGTAACTGGATATTACCCCAGCTGGGTTTCCCCATTCGGACATCCCCGGATCAAAGCTTGCTTACAGCTCCCCGAGGCAGTTTCGTTGTTCGCCACGTCCTTCATCGGCTCCTAGCGCCTAGGCATCCTCCGTGTGCTCTTAGTAGCTTAACCATCGTGCTCCGGTTTCGACTGCTCGCTTCCCTTGTTTTGCTTCGCAAAGCCAAAAGTCGCTCACATCCGATACCATCGCAACTGCAATGTTCACTACCGTTTTTATTGAAACTTGTTCAACACAAGTTCAGCTAAAAAGGAATGTTCTAATTCGCGTTTGTTTCGTTTCGATATCTAGTTTTCAAAGAACAAGCTTGTAAAATCTTGTTGGTGGAGCCAAGCGGGATCGAACCGCTGACCTCCTGCTTGCAAGGCAGGCGCTCTCCCAGCTGAGCTATGGCCCCATATATAATTTAAGTTGTGTAAATGGTGGGCCCTGGTGGACTCGAACCACCGGCCTCACCCTTATCAGAGGTGCGCTCTAACCAACTGAGCTAAGGGCCCACAATATATAAGTTTCGAACCCGTAATGGGTTACGCTTGGCGGCGTTCTACTCTCCCAGGACCCTGCGGTCCAAGTACCATCGACGCTGAAGGGCTTAACGGTCGTGTTCGGGATGGGAACGTGTGGAACCCCTTCGCTATCGCCACCAAACGTTTGAGAGTTTGAGCTCTCAAAACTGAGCAACGAGTGAGTAAGTTTGCAGCTGAGCTGCTTATTTGAATGTTTCCGCTCGGGAAACGATTCTCCATAGAAAGGAGGTGATCCAGCCGCACCTTCCGATACGGCTACCTTGTTACGACTTCACCCCAATCATCTATCCCACCTTCGGCGG
>NZ_JACHKG010000069.1:0-1260 GCF_014203995.1 Paenibacillus sp. JGP012
ACTGTACTTGCCAAAATTCGGAGTAATAATTTGTAAAAAAAATAGAGACCGTCATATGTTTCCTTGTACAATGGAAGTACCACCCACCATTACGCAGAGGAGAACAAGACATGTCTCATACGTTCAAGGTAGCACATTTGGATACACTACACAATGCTTTTCGAGATTGGAAGATGAATCTCTATTTTTCTCGCCCGACCTTGCAGCATTTCGCTTCCTTTGTGACCGCCATGCTGTCTCCTACCTTTCAAGGAACGCTGACGGATGTAGCTCGAGAAAGCTTTAGTCCTCGGGATCGGCGCAGCCTGAGTCATTTTTTGGCCCATGGAAAGTGGGATACGTCCAGGCTGAAACAGATTAGCCGGGATCTGGCGGTTCAACATACCCGGCTTGTGGCTAGCGAGCAACAAGAACCGTTGTTTTTGTCCTTAGATGACACCGTGTGTGAAAAGACCAAGCCTTCGTCACAGGCTTTGTTTCCCATGGAAGCGGCTGCGTATCATTACGCGCATGCCAAGCATCGCAAGGTGTATGGTCATGCGTTGGTTCAGATTTTAATTCAGGCGGGTCATCACGTCTTTCCTTATGCCTGTGCTCGCTACAAAGGAAAGCAGGAAAGTAAAGTTGAACTCGCCGCACAGCTTCTTACCAACTTCCCGGTGTCGGATACGCCGACCTACGTGCTCATGGATTCCTGGTACCCTTCGGCTCATTTGCTGGAAACCTGCTTAGGCCAAGGCTTACATGTCATTAGTGCTTTGAAAACCAATCGAACCCTGTATCCTGGCGGTACCAAGCAATCCATTAAGGATCTGGCTGCCCACATTACACTGGAGCAAACCGATGTCGTGACCGTCGGCGGCTCCACGTACCGGACTTACCGGTATGAAGGCGCGCTTAATGTTCCTGATGAAGGTGTGGTGGTGCTATGCTGGAAAGCGGATGAACCGTTCGATTGTGGACAGGTGCGCGCTTTTTTAAGTACGGATTTGACATTGAGCACGGAACAAATCCTAAGCTACTATAGCAAACGTTGGGCCATTGAGACGTATTTTCGCACCGCCAAAATGAAGCTCGGTTTGGACCGTTACCAGGTTCGATCTGCAACTTCATTGGATCGGTTTTGGGCGTTGCTCGCTTTTGCTTGCACCTGCCTTCTCTACCATTGCCAGGGCAACCTGCTTGAAGGTCTGCAAACCTTTCATCGGCAGCACCATACGCACCAGGCTCGTTGGATTTATGAGCAGGGACGGATGGGAG
>NZ_JACHKG010000070.1:0-1245 GCF_014203995.1 Paenibacillus sp. JGP012
CACGCGTGTTGAATAACCAATAAAAGGTAGAAAAAGAACCGCAACCTCGGTAAAATGTTTGTACCCCTACAAACTCCGAAAGGTGGCGGTTCCATGAAAAATTCTAACCGATTTCTCTCGTTTCTTCAATCCTTTCTCTCACCCGAAACAGTAGCACAGGCTGCTGAGAATGCAGGATATCAGGATACATCACGCCAATTTTCAGTTCATTGGTTACTCGGGTTTTGGACACTTTCCGCTGTGCATCGGTGGAAAAGTTACCGAAGTGGAGCGGACTTGGCCGAATCGGCAGGGCTTAAATCAGCTCATTATTCACGCATTTCAACGAAAGCGGCCGAAGTGCCTTATTCGCTGTTTAAAGCGTTATTTCATCGTTTGGTTTCGCAAAAGAATCGCCGTTTTCGTCGGCAGCTCGCTTTTCCTAAAGAGCTTCTTCTCATCGATTCGACCACGGTGACGGTAGGCGAAACTCGACTGCCTTGGGCGCCATACCATGGCAAAAGAGCAGGGGTCAAGCTTCATGTTGCCCTTCGAGAAACGGAGCATGTACCTGAAAAGGTCGTAGAAACGATTGGATCACTTCATGATGGACCCCTTTCAGAGCAACTCGTGCATCCCGATTTTATTATGATCATGGATCGAGCCTATGGAAAACTGGAGCGACTGGATCGCTTCAAAACGAGCAAGCAGTCTTATGTAGTCAGGCTCCGCGATAACGTTAATTTGCACGAGCCTCGCTCTCTCCGTAGACATCCATCGGAGGAATCGAATGTGATCCGGGACATCTCATGCCAGCTAGGTACGCCCCAAAATCGAAGCCAGGAACGTCACCGGGTGGTGGTTTTTAAGGATTACGAGGGTCGAGAAATTCGAGTGGCTACGGACTTAATGGAAGTCAGCGGTGAGCAAATTGCACAAATGTATAAAGCCCGCTGGGAAATCGAAGTCTTTTTCCGTTGGATCAAGCAAAATCTGAATGTGCCTACCTTATTTGGAACCACGGAAAACGCCGTTTATGGTCAGTTGTACGGTGCTTTAATCGCTTATGTGATCCTCAAAAGCCTCTTTGAGTCGGCAAAAATGAACGTACCTAAGCATGTGGAGCTTTCATTTATTCGATTTTTTCGTTTGTTCCTTACGGAACAATTACCCGCCGAATGGCGACTGGTGATGCAACATGAACATTTTTTAAGTTCGGTGTTTCAGCAAAATAAATTTACATAAATTAGATATTCAACACGCGTG
>NZ_JACHKG010000071.1:0-1184 GCF_014203995.1 Paenibacillus sp. JGP012
GGATTTGTCCGTAAATTTCATTGCAAAACGAGCAGGGGAAAGATAACCTAGCGCGCCATGCATTCGCTTGCGGTTGTAATAGAACTCAATGTACTGGTAGATGGCGGTATACGCCTCTTCTGGATTCTTAAATCGAGGGTTACAGTAAATGAGTTCTTTCTTCAAAATGCTGTGCCAGGACTCGATACAAGCGTTATCGTAACAATTCCCTCGGCGGCTCATGCTGGATTCCATGCCATATGCTTTTAGTTGCTCCACGTATTCTTTTGACGTGTACTGCGAGCCACGATCCGAGTGATGGAGCAATCCCGGAGCCGGGCGTTTGGCCTGGTACGCATCTTTCAATGCATCCAGCACCAGGCTCGTTTCCATATGGTTGTACAAGCGCCAGCCTACAATTTCACGCGTACACAAATCCAAAACACTAGCAAGATATAATCGGCCTCCTCGGCAGGGAATGTAGGTGATGTCAGTGACCCATACAGCGTTCGGTGTAGACGTTTGAAATTGCTGGTTCAACGTATTCGGTGCAAGGGGATGATGATGTTTAGAATCCGTCGTCTGGACACGATACCGGGGGCTATGCACGGAACGAAGATTCATTTGACGCATGTATATACTGACCGTACGTGAAGAGATTCTATACCCTTCCAGATGGAGCGCATACGTAATTTTAGGGCTTCCACACCGCTTCTGGTGGTCGTAGAAATGATACCGAATACGCTTCATGACCTCGGTTCTCCGATGCTGCTGCTTGCTGGTCCGGTCCATCCGCCATTTGTAATATCCGCTCCGTGACACTTGTAAGGTGCTGCACATCTTCGCCAAAGAAAACTCGGAGCGATGGTCTTCCACAAACTGAAATCTTAGTTCTTTGGTTTGCTGAAGATGTGCACTGCTTTTTTTACGATAGCCAGTTCCTCTTGCGTGTCCGCAAGGGTATGTTCTTTCTCTTGAAGTAACCGGCGCATTTCTTTGAGCTCAGCTTCCAGTTCTTTGACTCGATCTACGCTAGCTACGGGCTCATGTTTAAGTTCACGATACTTGCCCATCCACTGGTGTAATGTACTTTTTGGAATGTTGAGTTCTTCGGCTAAGTCTCCGAGTGTCTTGGTCTGTTCTTGGATGAATTTTACCGTTTGTTTCTTAAATTCTTCATTATACCGTTGCCGTTGTTCTCCCAT